>DATLFM010000096.1 GCA_035541015.1 Candidatus Thermoplasmatota archaeon | reverse complement strand
GTATTCTGCAAGTGTACGATCCGGGGTTCAAGACCCCGGTTCTATAGCCCCGTCAGGATTCGAACCTGAGTCGCGGGATCCAAAGTCCCGCATGATTGGCCGCTACACCACGGGGCTAGCGAAGCTAGCCACGGGCGCCGGGGAATCCGACCGCAGGGCGGATTCCACGAGCGCCACGGGGCTGGCGACTCGCGACTAGCCCCGCACCCGTTCGTCCCTTTTTCAGCCTTTTGACCATGCGCGGGCGGCGTCCTCTGGGCCTCAAACGACCTTCGACGGCTCGTGCGGGTGGGCGTACCGGTCGTGGTCCTCGTATTCGCGGGCGGTCGTGAATTCGATGCCGCAGGCGGTGCAGCGGGGCATAGGGCAAGGTCACGTCCCTCGTGTCAACGTGGTTCAGGGACATTTCTCGGTGGCGGTCGCCGACGAGGCCTACGGCGGCCGGAGGACCGTCCACCAGTACCACAGAATGTAGGCTCCCGCGGCGATCAGGATGGCGCCCGTCGCTCGCTTGACGTGGGGCAGGACTAGGAGCATGCGCTCGCGCGTGAGTCCGCGCGAGGTGGCGACGGAGACGCTTGCCACGACAAGGAGGCTTCCCTTGCCAAGCGCGTAGGCGGCAAAGCCGGCGAGGCTTCCGAGGAAGTCGCCGACGACAAGGGGCGAGAGGAGGACGAAGGCGAAGAGGGGGAAGTTGCAGCCGAAGCTGACGAGGCCGTAGCCTGCGCCAAAGGCAAAGAAGCTCGCGTCGGTGCGCGTCGCGGGAGCGCGGAAGGGGATCGCAAGCGAGAAGTCCTTGCCGGCGAGCGAGAGGATTCCAAGGGCGACGAGCGCGATCGCGACGACGGCCACGAGCACGCCAAGCGTGGCGGCGTTGAGGAGGCCGGGCACGGCGGAGGCGGGAAGGCCGATGAGGAGGAAGACGGAGAGGAGGCCGGCGGTCGTGACAAGCCCGATCCGGAGGCCCCGGCGCGCCTCGGCGCCGACGAGCGCGTAGCCGGAAAGCACGAGGAGGGCGACGCCGGCGAGCACGGCTGCCGCGTCGACGGGCGACAGCTCGCGAACGCCCGTGGCGCGGTCGACGATCGCAAGGGCGCCGACGACAAGAAGCGCGGCGCCTGCGAGCGCGGCAAGCGCGGCGTAGGCGCGAAGCATGGGAATCTGCGCCCGCGCGGCGGCGAGGGGAGCAGCGGGCGCCGGAAGGTCGCGGCCGAGGAAGAATCCGAGGTACGCGGGCAGCATGGCCACGGTGCACGGCGCGAAGAAGGCGAGGAGGCCCACGGCGAAGGCTTGCAGGAGGAAGACGGGGTCGGTCAGGCCGTCTGCCCCCCGATGCGTTGGAGCTCGCGTTCGAGCGTCTCGTCGGACACGACGCCGCCGTCCTTGCGGAACTGGATGACTCCGTTTGCGTCGACGATCACGACCGTGGGCAGGCCCACGGGCCGGTACGCGGTCCCGACAGCCGAGTCGAGGTCCTGTGCGAAATGCCAGCCCGCGCGGTATTCCTGCGCGAACGCGCGGACCTCGTCGTCGTTTCTCGCGCCAAGGCCCGGGAAAGTTGCGGCGAGGTCGACGCTCATCATCACGACGCCCTCTCCGGATTGGGCGTTGCCGCCGCCGTGGCGGTCGGCGAAGCGGACGAAGTAGGGCATCTGCTCGCGGCACGGCGGGCAGTTCACGCCCATGAGGTCGAGGACGACGACGCGGCCGCGAAGCTCCGAGAGCCTCAGCGCGTTTCCCTGCACGTCCACGACGGAGACCTCGGGCGCCGTCTTGCCGACGAAGGGCGAGGAAGGATTCGGCGGGCTCGTGCAGCCCGAGACGGCAAGGGCCGCAAGGAGCAAGGCGAGCGTCGCCAGGAACCGGATCACGCCTTTGGCCTACGCGCTTGTGCTATATCGCGCTTGCGCGGATCGCGTCAGATCCTCGATCCCAGGCAGCGGGCGCAGCCGCCGGCGGGTCCGACGGCGTGCGCCTGGCACACGATCGAGCCGCAAAGGCGGCAGCTCGTGGTGGCGGGCCGGCTGCAGACGACGCAAAGGCCGGGAACGACCATGGGACGGCTCCGTCATCCTTTTTAGTCCCGCGGGGATTTGAACCCTGCGGTCCCCATGCGTGAATACGAGATCAAGCGCGGCCACTACAAGACGATCGAGGGCGACGAACTGCGCAAGGTCATGGAGGAGGCCTTCGGCACCGTGACGCAGGACGGCGATGGGTACCTCACGGCAACCTTCGGCGCCATCAAGCGGATTCGCGTGAAGGTCCTCGCGAAGGACAAGATCGCCATCGATTCCGAGACGGACCGCGAGGCGAGCACCGACGTGGCGCGTCAGACGATGACCGTGTGGAACCAGTTCCTCGAGCGCGTGACGGGCTTCAATGCCAAGCAGAGAAGCCAGCGCTTGCAGAAGGCCGCGAAGGCGGCCGAAGTTCCCGAGGCGTGAGGCCGAACGCGGCTTTTCACGATCGGTCACTCGAACCAGGATCTCGCCCGTTTCCTCGAAACCCTCGGGGCGCACGGGGTCCGCCTCCTCGTGGACGTCCGCACGGTTCCCGCCTCACGCCGGGTCCCGTGGGCAAGCGGCGACGCCCTGTCGGTGACCTTGGCCGAGCACGGCATCGCGTACGAGCACGCGCCCGCCTTGGGCGGCCTACGGAAGCCCAAGCCCGGCTCGCGCAACACGGCGCTTCGAAGCGGCATGTTCCGCGCCTACGCGGACCACATGGCAACACCGGAGTTCCAAGCCGCGCTTTCCCATCTTCTTTCCAAAGCCGCGCAGTCGCCCACCGTGGTCATGTGCGCCGAGGCCGTCCCGTGGCGCTGCCACCGCAATCTCCTGGCCGACGCCGCCGTGGCGCGCGGGGCAGACGTCGTCCATCTGCTTGGACCCGATTCGATCAAGCCGCACGAGCTTTCGAAGCTCGCCCGCGTGGTGGCTGGCGTGCCTACGTATCCTGGCGAGGAGCCCCTCTTCTAGCGCGTGGGCGCCCCGTCGGGGATCCTGCACCGCACCTTCGTGACCTCCACGATGGCGCGCTCGATCCGCCGGCAGTCGCGCGCCCAGGACGCAAGCGCGGCGTCCCAACCGTCGCGCGGCGCGCCGACGCGCTCGGCCGCCTGGGGCATGCGCTCGGAGAGGCGGGTCACGGTGCGCGCAAGGCGCGCGTCGAGGTCGGGGAAGCGGTCGATGGCGGACAGGAGAGGATCGGGCGCCTTCATGCGCGCACGTTCGTGCGCTTCTCGGATTTGAGGGGTCGCGCAGGTCCCTCCGGGACCTGCCGCCGCGCGGCCAGACCCGTTCGGGCCACGTCGGCGAGGCCCACCCACGTGCCGGCCCCGCGCGCGAGGCTCTTCAGGGCGAAGTGGGCGGCCAGGTGCGCGACGCGCCCTCTCGCGTACGCGTTGCGGCGACGGACCATGAGCGCGCGCCGGAGGGCCCAGCCGCCCCACAGGACGGCGCCGGCGGGCGCGCCCACGACCGAGCCCAGAAGGGCGAGGCTTGCGGCGTGGTACAGGGCGCCGCCCAGGAACTCCCGCGCGCTCCGGCGGCCCGGGCCGTTGGCGCCGCGCGCCCGGCGAAGCAGGACGGGGACGTCGTTGCGCGCGTACCAGAACTGCTTCCGAAGGAAGGAGGAGTACCCCTCGTTCTCCGGCGGGTCGTGCTCCACCACGGCCTCCGGACAATAGACGAGGTCGTGGCCCATGGCCATGACGCGCCAGGCGAGGTCCCAGTCCTCCGCGCAGCGCAGCGAGGGATCGAACCCTCCGACCTCGCGGAAGACGTCCGCGTGGTAGGCGACGTTGCTCGTGATGTACCCCCGGTAGAACGCCGTCGTCTCGAGGTCCTCGGCGCGCCCGGCAAAGCCGCGAGCCGAGTGACGCAACGCCCCGCCCACGCCGCCCACGCCCGGCTCCGAGGCGCGGTCGAGCAAGGTCCGAAGCCACCCCGGCCGCGGCACGCAGTCGCCGTCCGTGAACGCCAACACGTGCCCGCGCGCCCGACGGGCGCCCAGGTTGCGCGAGGCCGAGACGCCAAGGCCGGGCGCGTGGACGACCGTCGCTTCGCTGCACCGCAAGGCGGCCAGGCAGCCGTCCGTGCTGCCGCCGTCCACGACGAGGATTTCGAACTTCGCGCCCTCCTGGCGGGCGACCGCCTCCACGCAGCGGGCAAGCCGCGGTCCCTCGTTCAGTACGGGGATGATGACCGTGGCTTCCATCAGCCGCACTGCGACGCGGGCGCGAAAATAGGATGAGGGACGCCCCGTAGCGCGCGCGGACGATTCCAAGGTCCGTCCCGGCGCTCAGCCGGGCGACAGCACGAAGCGGACGAACTCGGATTGCGTCATGCGCGCCATCGTGTAGTTGGTTCGTTTTTCGTGGCCGATCGTGCTCTGCGGCGTGGGGCCGTAGTCGTGCCCGGGCAGCACGACCGTCTCGTCCGGAAGCTTGCCGAGCACGTTGTGGAGCGTGTTCCACATGGCCGCGGGGTCGCTTCCGGGAAGGTCGCACCGGCCGCAGTTGCCCACGAAGAGCACGTCGCCCGTGAACACGTGGCCCACGCCCGCCGGGTCGTGGACGAGCCAACTCGTGCTGCCTGGCGTGTGGCCGGGGCAGTGGAGCGCCTTCACGTCGAGGCTGCCCACGCGCACGATCTCGCCGTCGCGCACGGAAACGTCCTTCTCGTCGATGTCGGCCGCCTCGTGGGCCACGACCTTTGCCCCCGTGAGCTTGCGCGCGACGGCGTCGTCCTGCACGTGGTCGAAGTGCTCGTGCGTGTTGAAGACGTGCGTCACCTCGTAGCCAAGCGTGCGCGCGAGGCTCACCGGCACGCTTGCGTCGAAGCTCGGGTCGACGATGGCCGCCTCCTTCGTCTGCGGGTCGCCCACGAGGTAGGTGAAGTTCTGCATGCGGCCCACGATGCGGCGCTCAAGGAGCATGCGCGAGGGAGGCCGCGCGGCGCGCTTGAAGCTTGCCGGCGAAGCCTTCAAGCCTGCGATGAACATTCATCGCACGATGGCCGCCGGCTTCGTCCTCGTCTACGGGCACCCGCCCGCCGCCTCGCGCACCTCCATGAACCGCCTCCAGCGCGCGCTCTTTGGCTGGACGGACCGCGGCCGCGAGCGCCCGGGCCTTCTTGCGGGCAAGCCCCACCTTCTCCTGCGCCGCAACGTGCTCTTGCTTCCGGCCGACCTTGCGCCCCGCGTGGAGGAGGTTGCGAAGGAGCACGGCGCGTGGGTGTGGAAGAAGGCGGTCGCGCTCTCGCCCGGCGAGCTGTCGAAGGTCCCGCCCGTGTCGGGACCCTAGGCCTTCGTCGCGTGGTAGGCGTCCTTGCGCTCGGGATCGTAGCAAGGCAAGCTCTTCTGGTAGACGCCGCAGGCGGTGAACAGCACCGTCTCGGGTCCGCGCGCGACAAGCGGAAGCTGGAGGCTCGAGGGGCGCTCGTCGTCCTCGAAGATCGTGAGGACGTTGCGCGTGGGCTCGGGCATGAAGAACCGCCCGTCCGTGCCGGCGAGCACGAGCGCGGGCACGCGCCCGGCGGCAAAGACGTAGTCGCGCGGCTGCAGCTCGAAGACCGCGCGCACGGCTTCCCCCGGCGTGAGGGGCTCGCCGCGGGCAAGCCCGTTGCGGTGGAGGAGGTTCATGGCGCCGTACGCGACGAGGTCGCACTCGTGGCTTCCGGTCGCGGGGCAGTCGAGGAGCAAGGCGACGATCTGGCCGCGGGGACCGTTGGACTTGACGTGGATCTCGAGCACGGCCGGTCCGGCGACGTGCGCGGCGTGCGTCAGGGGCTCGCCGTAGTAGACGACGTAGTTTGGCAGGGGCGCTTGCACGGGCCGGGCGCGGCCAAGGTGCCATTCGGGGTTGCCGTCGTCGACGAAGCGCGAGAAGGTTCCCTGCGCGGCGGGGTCGGCGACGAGCCGGCCCTCGGCCAAGCGGAACAGGAGCGGCTGCGCGTCGGCGGGGGGCCACGTTTCCTCGCGGCGCCAGTTGCCTTGCGAGTCTTGGACTACGATGCCAAGCTCGTTCTCGATTCCGTTGTCGATGCCAAGGAGCCACCGGTCGAACCAGCGGTGGAGCGCAAGGTACATGTCCTCGCGGCCGGCCCACGTGGCGTTCGCGTAGTCGTGGCGCCACTGCCCAAGCCACACCATCTTCGGGCCGGGGAGGTCGTTCACGTACGGGAAGGCGTTGTCCGGGCGCACGTTTGCGTCGAGGAACCCCTGCATGAAGAAGACGGGGATGGAGAGCGTCTTTGCGCTTTCGCGGAAGTCGCGCTTCTGGTAGTACTCGTTGTAGTCGCCGAGGTTCCCAAGGCCGCCCACGACGTTCTCGGGCGTGCATTGGGCCATGTGCGGCGCCCGCGCGACGGCGTTCGGGACGCGCTCGGGCGTGTGCGTGGGAATGTCTGCGATGCCCGTCAGGACCGTGTAGGCGGCAAGCGCGCCGCCCCAGAATCCGAGGTAGGGCACGCCGTTCATGTAGACGCCGGCGTAGGCGTGCGTGAGCGGCGCCACCGGAACGATCGTCGCCAAGTGCTGCGGATTGCGGCTTGCCGCCATGATCTGCGTCATGCCGTCGTAGCTCTTGCCGATCATGCCCACCTTGCCGTTGCTCCAGGGCTGCGATCCCAGCCAATCGACGGCGGCGGCCGCGCCGGCCACCTCGTTGGGCCCCATGAAGTCCCAGCAGCCCGTCGAGCCCGCGCTTCCCGCGTTCTCGACGGCGGCAAACGCGTAGCCGCGCGGGATCATGTGCTCGAACATCCACTTGTGCACGTAGTGGGACGTGCGGCGGTCTTCGCCGCGCTTGATCGACCCGAAGTACGGGCCCATGTCGACCACGACGGGCGCGGGCGCCTCCGCAAGCGACGCGTCGTCGCCGACAAACGTGGCCGGGTCGGGGCGCCACAGGTCGAGGTGGATCGAGATGCGTCCTTGCGGGCCGTCGACGGGAATGTCGAAGTACTCGTGCAGGTAGCCGCCAAAGAGCACGGGCGCCAGGCGATCGACGAGCGGCAGGTCGGCAGGCGCAAGCGTCCCGTTTTCGGCGGACGGGCCAAGGCAGCCGGAAAGCGAGGCGGCGGGCACGACGACGAACAAGGCAAGCGCGAGGCGCACGGGCGGCACCCGAGCGCCAGGCGTTCTGCGGGATTAAATACGTTCCCGCGACGCTCTCGTCAACCCGAAAGCGCGCGCTTGCCCCTTGCTTGCTTCGTGTCCTGTCTCAGAGCTTATTTATACGGTGCAGGGGAAATCGGGCGCCTGCCCTCCCATGAAGACGCTTGTTCTGTGCATCGACCGCGACAACGACTTTGGCGAGAAGGTGGGAGCCGGCTCGCCCATCATCGGTCGGGAGAACAACCTTCGCGTGGCCACACTCATGGGCATCGCCGACCCCGAGGAGAGCGACACGAACGCCCTCTTTGGGGCCATCAACATCTACGACCAGCTCCGCCGCGAGGGCGTGGACGCCGAGATCGTGACGATCTGCGGCGACAAGCGCGTGGGGCTCACGAGCGACACGGGCATCACCCGCCAGCTCGACGAGGTCCTCTCCCGCATCCAGGCGGACCGGTGCGTCTTTGTCACCGACGGCGCCGAGGACGAGTTCATCCTGCCGCTTGTCACAAGCCGCGTGCGCGTCGAGGCCGTGCGGCGCATCATCGTGAAGCAGAACGCGGACATCGAGGGCACGTTCTACGTCGTCAAGAAGGCCCTCGAGGACGACAAGGTCCGCCGCACGTTTGTCATCCCGTTTGCGCTTGGCCTTGTCGTGTACGGCGCCTTCGCGCTTGCCGGCCAGGCCGACAAGGGAATCGGCGCCATCACCTTCACGATCGGCACGTACTTCATCCTCAAAGCGCTGCACCTCTTCGCCACCGCGCGCGGTTTCGCCTCGCGCGTCGCCTCGGGCCTCCTTTCGGGCGAGCTTGTCGTGTACACGGGCGTCGTGGCGCTCCTTGTCGTCGTGAACGGGCTTCTCAGCACGTTTGCCGGGACGGACTACCGCGGCAACCTGCCGGCGTACGTCGTCACGGTCGCAGCGCAGCTCATCTGGTGGTTCGTGCTCGCGTTCATCATCCACCTCTCGGGCCGCATCATCGATGCCATGCTGAAGGACGAGGACGTCTCGCCCTACTGGCCGCTTCCCTTCTCGGCCATCGCCACGGGCCTCATCGGCTCGGCGATCCTCGCCTCGATGGCGCGGGCGCTCCAAGGCGAGTCGCTGGGCTTGGCCACGATCGAGTTCCTGCAGCTTGTCGCGGGCCTGCTCCTTGCGCTTGCCGGCGCGGCGAGCAACGCGTACCTCAAGTCGTGGAACGCGCGCGCGGGCGTGCCCGCCCGGTGATGGGCCATGGAATGGCCCGCGTGGGAGCCGCTCTACCGCCAGATCGCGCGCGACTTCGGGTACTCGATTCCCGAGGACGAGGCCGCCGCGGCGCGTCTGGACCGCCTGCTCGATGGGTGCCGGCAGCGCGTCGACGTTGGCGCGCTTGCCCGTAGGCTTGGCCAAAAGACGGTCGTCGTGGCCGGTCCGGCCCCGTCCGAAAGCCTCGCTTCGCTCGCCGAGGACCACGTCGTCGTCGCCTGCGACGCCGCCACCACCGCATGCGTCGCGCAGGCCGTCTTCCCGGCCGTCGTCGTGACCGACCTCGACGGGGACGTGCGCGACCAACTCTGGGCCAACGACCGCGGCGCCATCGCGTGCGTGGCCGCGCACGGGGACAACCGCGACGCCTTGGAGCGCTGGGTGCCCGAGTTTGCCGGTCCCGTGCTTGGCACCACGCAAGCGCGTCCGCAAGGAAAGCTCGTCAACGCCGGCGGATTCACCGACGGGGACCGCGCCTGCTTCCTGGCCGCCGCAGCCGGCGCGCGCGAGCTCGTTCTCACGGGGTTCGACTTTTCGCGTCCCGCGCCCAAGGAGGGCAAGGACGCCGAGGTCAAGCGGAGGAAGCTCGCCTGGGCCAAGCGCCTGATCGACGAGTTCGTCGCCCCGCGCGTGCCCGTCCGTTTCGAGCCTTGATGGGCTTCACCGCCTTCGAGAGCGGGGGGCCGCGCGTCTCGCCGCGCACCCAGTCGAGGTAGGCGCCAAGCCCCTCGGCCACGGGAAGCGCCACGAGCGCGGGAACGTCGTACGAGTGCACGCGGCGAAGCTCCTTGGCGACCTCGCGCACGAGGCCCTGCGTGCTCTTCATCACCATCGCGACCTCGGACGCGGACTCGATCTTGCCCTTCCACCAGTAGCGGGACGAGACGGGGAAGGCGTTCACGCAGGCGACCAGGCGCCGCTTGAGAAGGTGCGAGGCGACGCGCCGCGCCTCCGCTTCGCTGGCGGCGACCGTGTACAGAAACAGCACTTCCGAGAGGTCGTCGCGTGGACCGGGAGCGGGCATGCGGCTGCGTAGGAAGGAAGGTCCTATCAAGACTTCGGGCGCACGCGAACCTTTAAACGATGCGGGCGAGTATGCGCTCGCGAGATGGCATCGTTCGACGGGCTGCTGCTGTTCCTGGCGGCCCTGAACCTCTACCTCGTCGTCCTTCTCGTCCTGCGCTTCCGCGGCAAGCTCTCGGGGCCCAACTTCGAGCTTGCGCTTGGAGCGTGCATCCTCTGGCGCACCGAGAAGGGCCTTCGCCTCATGGACCGCCTCGCGCGCGCCAAATCGTTCTGGCGCGTGGCCGGCGACGTGGGCGTCGTGGCGACGATCGTGGCCGGCGCGGGCATCTTCGCGCTTCTCCTCTTCCAGCTTTGGATCTTCGCCACGAACCCCGTGGTGGCCTCGCGCGCGGCCGTGCCGCCCGAGCAGCTCCTCGTGCTTCCCGGGTTGAACCCGCTCATCCCGCTGTGGTACGGCATCCTCGCGCTTGCCGTCGCCCTCATCGTGCACGAATACAGCCACGGCATCCTCGCTCGCGCCCACGACCTCAAGGTGAAGTCGATGGGCCTCATCTTCTTCATCGTGCCCATCGGCGCCTTCGTGGAGCCCGACGACGAGGAGATGGAGCGGGCCCCTACGCGCGTCAAGAACCGCGTCTTTGCCGCGGGCGTCACCTCGAACCTCGTGGTCGCCCTCCTGTGCGCGCTCGTGTTCACCTCCGCGTGGGGGGCGCTTGCGGTCAAGAGCGAAGGTGTGGGCGTCTCCGTCGTGTACCCGGGCTCGCCCGCGGAGGAGGCGGGCCTCCGGAGCGGCAGCGTGCTCACGCACGTCGACGCGCGGCCCGTCGCGAACACGATCGAGTTCAGCCGGCGGCTCGAGGGAAAGAACGTGTACGACACGATCGGCCTTCGCATCCTCCAGCCCGACGGGCGCGTCGTCGAGCGCGAGGTCCACCTCGTCGACCGCTACGGCTACTTCGCCGCGCACTTCCCGCAAGCCAACAACCAGAGCTACTTTGGCCGCCCGTGGCTTGGCGTGGGCACGCTCAACCTCACCTCGCAGGGCGGCTACCCCGTCGTGTGCGACCGGTGCCCGCCGCCCTCGATGCAGGACCTGATCCAGCTCCAGACGCAGCCGCTTGCCGGCGGATGGAACAGCTTTGGCTTCTTCATCGGCCTTCCCTTCGCCGGCCTGTCCCCATTCCCCGACGACCTCGCAACGTTCTACGCCGTGAAGGACGGGCCCTTCTCGGCGCTTGGCGTCGGAGGAACCCTCGTGCTCGCCAACGCCATGTACTGGATCTTCTGGCTCAACCTCATGGTGGGCACCTTCAACGCGCTTCCAGCCGGGCCGCTCGACGGCGGCCAGATGTACCGGACGAGCGTTCGAGGCATCCTGCGCCGGATCCTCGGCGTGCCGGGCGACCGGATCGTGGTCGAGCGCCTCGACGACCGCAGCCTGCGCGTGCGGGGACTCGACGCGCAGACGCAGGAGAAGCTCGATCGCGTCGAGCGGACGGCGCGCCGCATCACGTGGACGACGGGGCTTCTCATCCTGGGCCTCATCCTCGTCCCGCTGCTGCTGCCCCACCTCGCCCGCTAGGCGCCGGGCGTTCAGAAAGGTTTAAACTCGCCTTCCTTTCTCCCGGCCTTCGATGTCCTTCGGCTACAAGTTCTTCAAGAACTACATGCTCCCCTTCAGCGGGAGCTTCTTCTTCGTCTTCCTGGGCTTGCTGCTCTTCTCGCTGTTTGGCGCGGGGCTTGCGCCGGAGGCCTTCGCGTCGTACATCGCCGCCGTGCGCGAGTGGAACCTCCTGCTCATGCCCGTGTCGGGCTTCGTCGCGCTCGTCGCCTGCTACTACTTCGTCGAGCAGGTGTACCTTCGGCGCAAGTTCGCAAAGACGCTGCGCGTCGAGAAGAAGAGCGATGTGCTCGCCATCCGCAAGGAGGCCGAGGAGATCGCGCGCCGCCTTCCCGATTCCTACAAGAAGCGCATCGATCCCGCGCTCGAAGGCGTCGCCACGTCCTCGCGGAGCAAGCGCGGACTCTGACCCGACGGCAGCCTTAATTCGTCGCCGACCTTCTTTGCCGCCGTGCCCGAGTTCGTCGTCGTCCTCGTCGATCCCAAGGTCGAGGGCAACGTGGGGGCGGTCGCCCGCGCCATGGCCAACTTCGGGCTCTCGCGGCTCACGCTCGTGAACCCGCCTCCGCTTGGCGACAAGGCCCGCGAGCGCGCGCTCCACGCCTGGCCCCTGATCGAGAAGGCGCGCGTCGCGCGCTCGCTCGACGAGGCGCTCGACGAGATCGACTACGCCGTGGGAACGGCAAGCGATGTCGCGCGCAACGAGAAGCGCCAGCTTCGCGCTCCCACGCCGCTTCGCGACTTCGCCGCGCCCGTCTGGAACGTGAAGGGCACCGTCGGGCTCCTGTTCGGCCGGGAGGACTTTGGCCTCGTGAACGCCGAGATCGAGCGTTGCGACGTCGTCGTGAAGATCCCGACGAGCCCCGACTATCCCAGCATGAACCTGAGCCACGCGGCCGCGATCGTCTTCTACGAGCTCTTCTCGCAGCGGTACGAGCCGCGGGGATACCGCCTCGCAAGCCGCCAGGAAACGGACGTCCTGCTTGCGCAGTGGGACCGCCTCGTGCGGGCGCTTGCGCTTCCCGAGCACCGCGTCAAGATCGCCAACGTCACCTTCCGCCGGCTGCTGGGCCGCGCCATGCTCGGCAAGTGGGAGTTCCATCGCCTCATGGGCGTCGTGAAGGGCGCGGCCAAGAAGATCGAATCGCAGGAGGCGCGAAGGTGACGCGAGCGACGGCGCTTGCCGTCGTCCTTGCGCTTTCCGGCTGCCTGGGCCCGCCCCCCGGCTCTCCGCCGCCGGGCGGTCCCGGGCCGGACCCGGAGGCGGGCTTCGAGCTCGTCCGCGTCGCCACGGGCCTCTCGTCACCCATCCAGATCGTCTCGCCCCACGACGGCACCGGCCGCCTCTTCGTCGTGGAGCAGGGCGGCCTCGTCAAGATCCTCGCCGAAGGGCGCGTGGGGGCGCGGCCGTTCCTCGACCTTCGCGACAAGGTCCGAAGCGGCGGCGAACAGGGGCTTCTTTCGATCGCGTTCGATCCGGACTTTGCGCGCAACCGCCGCTTCTTTGCAAGCTACACGGACGCGCGCGGCGACACGGCGATCGAGCGTTTCCTCGTCCGCGCGGACGATCCGGACCGCGCCGACGCCGCAAGCGGCCGCGTGATCCTCTCGGTCGATCAGCCCTTTGCCAACCACAACGGCGGGCTTGTCCTCTTTGGCCCCGACGGCATGCTGTACGCGGGCCTGGGCGACGGCGGAAGCGGCGGCGACCCGCAAGGGCATGGACAGAATCCCGCCACGCTCCTTGGCTCGATCCTGCGGCTTGACGTCTCGGGCGCTTCGTACGAGGTTCCCCGCGACAACCCCTTCGTGGGCCGCTCGGGATTCGCGGGCGAGGTCTGGGCCTTGGGGCTTCGCAACCCGTGGCGCTTCTCGTTCGACCGGCAAACCGGCGACGCCTGGATCGCCGACGTCGGCCAGGACCGGACGGAGGAGGTGAACCACGTCCCCGCCGCCTCGGCCGCCGGGCGAAACTACGGCTGGAACGTCTGGGAGGGAACCACGCGCCACCGCTCCGGCGAGACCGCCACGGAGGCGACCTTCCCCGTGTTCACCTACCCGCTGCGCCAGGCCGGCACGTGCGCCGTCACGGGAGGGTACGTCTACCGGGGCGCGCAGGTTCCCGCGCTGCGCGGCGTGTACCTCTTCGCCGACTATTGCACCGGCACCGTGTGGGGCCTTCGCGGCGTGGGCGGAGAATGGCGCGGCGAGCCCATCCTCCGCACGCAGCTTCGCATCACGTCCTTTGGCGAGGACGAGGCCGGCGAGCTCTACGTGGTCGACCACGGCGGCTCCCTCCACCGCTTCGAGGCCGGCTCCACGAAGCTTCCCTCGGCGCTCCTCCGGTAGCAACCCGTTGTCGTCGCCGCGCAACCTTTCGGTTGCCCCCCTCAAAGAGTCCGACCACTCTGCTTATCTCGCACGAAGGCCAACGGGCATCCATGGAAGGAGCGGACCTCTGCTGCACGCAATGCGGCGTCCTCGTGGCGCGCAACGTGGGCTCGGCGGCTCCGATCCTCCAATGCTGGTCTTGCCGGTTCGCAGGACTGGTACGCGCCACGCAGACCCACCTGTAGGGCGCGACGACAAACCCCCGAAGCCTCCCCGCCGGCTTTCCCTCCCGTGAGCCGGCGGGACTCCTTCTTCCCTCCCCGTTCGAACCTCCCCTCCTTGCCCCGTACAACCATCCGGTTGCCGCGCGGACCAAGGACGACGATGGCGTTTCATATCCTCGCGCATGCCATGGGATTACCATGGAAGCTGCGAACGTGCAATGCCTGCACTGCGGGCGGATCCTCGCGACCGCCCCCGTGGCCACGGTGGTCGTGGCCTGCTGGACCTGCCGGTTCGCGGGCCTCGTCGGCGGCCCGGCGCCGCTTCCCGCCTGACGCCAACGGCCGCCGGTCGTCCTGCCTTCGAGGACCGGCGGCTGCCTCCCTCTCCCCGCCCTTTTCGACAGCCCTTGGATGGCCTAGTTCGGAGCTACGAACTGGCAATTGAGCCGTGGAATCAAATCCCACTGGCACTCGTCGAGCGGCGCGTAAGGCGGATTCAGGCACGACACCTGCCCGTAGTCCGCCGGCGCCTGCCGCACGAACACGCGCCACGAGCGCCAGGAGGGACTTTCCGTGGGCGGCGGCGTCTCGCCGAGCACGCCGGCGAAGGCCACTTGGATCGCCAGGATGTTGAGCGTGCTTACGCAGTGCACGCGATTGGGGTCGTGCTGGTAGCTCATGATGTCCGTGGCGGGAAACTTCTTCGCTTTGAAGTCGCCGGCGTCGCCGACGTGCCCGATGCCAAGGCAGTGCCCGAACTCGTGCGCGTTGAGATCGTACATCCCGTTCTGGTACATCATCCAGTTCGTGTTGACGACAAAGCAGACGTTCTCCGTCGAGTCGCGGCACGAGGACGCCCGGAACACGGCCCACGGCGAGCCCTCGTGCTGGTGGGCGCCTGCAAGCGCCCGCTCGAAGGCCGCCGGGAGGGAATACGGGGACTCGCCAAACGCAAACTCGCAGACGAAGAAGTCCCACGGGATGCCGATGCCAAGCACGCCCGGCTCCGTGGACAGAAGCACGATCACCTCGGGATCGGCCACGTGGTCGATCGTGGGCGTGGCCACGTCGCCGATCGTGAACGTGTTGAGGACCACGCGGCCCGACAGCCAGCCGCCGATCTCGTCGATGCCGTCCTGCCACGCCTGCACGCTCTGCTTCACGGCCTCGACGCGGTACGTAACCAACGGGTGAATCGGCGGAACGATGACGACGTCGAGCGTCGACTCGTCCCACGTGAAAAGGACCACCTCGTGGTAGTCGTCGTCGTTGAAGAACCCGGACGCCGCGGGCGCCAAGAGCAACGAAAACACCGCGCACAAGACCAACGGACGGAACCCAGCCATCGCTCGCATGCCACTCCCGGCGCCCCAGTGGGCGTCGGGGGACAAGAACCTTGTCGCGAGATCGTAGAGGAACCGGCCCCGCGGGGGTTCCGCGCGAGGGTGCCTTACCGCAGAATGGCGGGAGCCACCGGGGAGGTGGGGTCGAGGATCGCGGAGAGGGGCACGACCTTGTTGGCCGGGAAGCCCCGGACGGTTTATCCGGCCGCGGACCGTTGACCGCCGATCCGCATGACCGAACTCCATGCCGTTGACAGCGTCGAGATACGGATCCTCGTGGACAACGCGACCGACGGTCTCTCGACGGTCCCGCCACACGCGCAGACGGAATTTGCCGGACTGGCGCGCCGCGGCGGGCTTGCGCTTGCGGGCGAGAACCTCTGCCACGCCTCGCACGGCTTCTCCTGTCTTGTAACGGCCACGCGCGGCACCGCCAAGCGGACGGTGCTCTTCGACGCCGGACCGGACGAGGAGAGCTTCCGCCGCAACGTCGCGCGCTTGGATGCCGACATGGGCGCCGTCGACGCGGTCGTGCTCTCCCATGGGCATTGGGATCACGCGGGAGGACTGCTTGCCGCGCTTGAACTCATCCGCAAGCGCAACGGCGGAGCCGACGTCCCCCTCCACGCGCACGACGGGATGTTCGTCGCGCGCGGCCTGGAAACCCCGCGCGTGTTCCTCCGCTTCGGCGAGGTCCCAAGCCCCGACTCGTTGGAGCGCCACGGCGCGCGGCGGGACGCGACGGAGACGCGGCACACGCTCCTTGACGGCACGTTCGAACTCAGCGGCGAAATTCCCCGCAACACGCCGTTCGAACGTGGGTTCCCGGGCCATCAGCGCCAGGCGGCCGACGGAAGCTGGGAGCCCGACCCGCTGCTCCTGGACGAGCGAGCCCTCTGGCTGCGCGTCGCGGGCAAGGGGCTTGTCGTCTTCACCGCCTGCTCACACGCGGGCGTCGTGAACGTCCTGCAGCACGCGCGCGCCCTGCATCCGGATGTCCCGATCCACGCCGTCATCGGGGGCTTCCACCTCGCGGGGGGCACCGAATCGATCATCGAGCCGACCGTCAACGCGATGCGGCAGCTCGACCTGCGCGTGGTCGCCCCGGGCCACTGCACCGGATGGAGGGCGATGGGCGCGCTCGCGCAGGCGCTCGGCCCGGCCGTCGACCCGATCGCGGTGGGTAAGCGCTACATCTTTTGAAGCGTGGGCACCAACGTATGAGCGGCGGAGCTTGGGTGCTCGACTCCGACGCCTAGGCGCCCTCCGGTTCGGCGCGCCTTCCTACTGCCGCGCCGTCGCGTCCTGCCAGAGCCCCAAGACGTTCCCCTCGGGGTCCTGAAAGTACGCTGTGAAGCCCATGTCCGCCACGGGCGTCTTCTCCATCGCGATCTTTCCGCCTTCCTGCACGATGCGCGGCAGCGTCGCGTCGATGCTTTTCACCTTGATCACGACGTTCGTGCGCTGCTGCGCGCTCTGGCGCTTCATCATGCCCCCGTTGATCGCGCCCGGCGTCGTGGGCCGCTGGTCGGCCCCGACGGGCGTCGTGTTCGCAAGCGTGTAATCCATGCCGGGAACGTCGTTTAGCTGCCACCCGAACAGGCTGGCGTAGAACTTCTTGGCGCGTTCGACGTTGTCGGCTGGGATCTCGAAGTGCACGACGGGGTCCATGCGGAGAAGCCTCCGGCGGCGGCATGGCGCTTGTTGGGCATGAACCCGCGCCGGGGGATGGGCGAAAGAAGCCTTACTGCGCATATGCGCAGGAATCACGGCGGGCTCGCGCCCAGATCAAAGAGCGGACCCGCCGAAAAACCGGCGGGTCCCCGTCGCTTGGTCGGGACCTCCGGAGATCCGGAGGCTAGCACTCGTCCGACAGTTTCGGATGGCTCGTCCGGAATCTTAAGACTTGTGACTGGCTCTCGAAACCTGCGGGCAGAGCGCGCCCGCTGCCGCCGTCGCTTAGATCGGAAATAGCGCTCGTTCGAGAAGCGAGTTGCCATTCGTGGCTTCGCCGGTTCAAATCCGGCCGGCGGCGCTAATGCGTCCTCGCCACCCTTAGCACGTGTTTCCCCGCCGCGCCGCACGTGACGCACGCGCCGCGCGGGGGATGTCTACAGCCTCTTGCAGATGGAAGAGATCAGGCGGAGACAGTTTGGGGCCTACGGCGCATAGATGCGACGTCCGAAGAGAATAAGAAAGATACGGGGCCGGCGGAAGGATTGGTCCCGTTCGAATTCCGGGACCATCGCGGTCATCGGGAATCCCAGTAGGCGACGGGAACAGCCAAATGTGAGGTCTGCAATTAGAAGAAGAATTGATCGAAAAAGATCGTTTGATGCGCAAACTCGTTGACGAACGGTACACGCAGCCGCAACTTGCTGCGGCGCTGTTGTGGTATGATCTCACGGTCCATGGCAAGTCCGAGCATCGAATTGCGGACTTGTGCAGAGAACTTTCGGACCTTGGGCTTTCCCGACCGAATCCTACGCGACTCTTTGACCAATTATTTGCTCAAGGATGGGCTGTTAGGGGATCTACCCCACGCGGGATCAAACTCGACCTACGTCGCCGAAGTGAACTTGATGAACGATTGGCGCCGCTGCTCGCAAAGAAACCGAAACCGATCGGCCCGGGAATCCTTCCCATCGAGTGGGCCGACGGACAAACCGGCGCGTTACGGTTCCTATTCGCCCAAATCAATGGTTGTTATGAACTGGGGTATTATGATGCCGCGGCGGTCCTGATGCGTCGACTCTTGGAGTCGCTCATTATCAAGGCGTTCCTCGTGGCAAATAGGGAAGTCGAGGTCAAGCGTGGAAAAGTTTTCTTGCCATTGGAAGACCTGATTGTTTTGGCCGCATCTATCGTGCATAATCGAAATGCCCGGCGCACTATGGACGCCGTAAAAAAGACGGGGGATCTAGCGGCCCATCATATTTCATATCAAACGATGGCGGTTGACATTGAGAGGACCGCGGCCGACCTTCGGCCGCTGGTCCATGAACTGATTCAGTTTATCGAAGAGCGGTCTCGATCCTAGAGACTTTCTTCACCGGTGTCATCGTCGCCACTCTCGTCGGAGGAATCAGAGGTGGATTCGCCGTTCTTTCGCGGAGAGCTTCGGCCACGCCCCGGTTTCCACGAGCCACTTACGTTCGGGTCGAGAATCTGTTTGATAAACTCGTCCGCCTCGCTCTGGGCGGGTTTGTCAAGCCAAAGAAGATCGCGACCCTCACGGTGCAGACCACGGTCGCTGGCCAGCGACTGGCGGATGCCGCCGCTCAGCAGGCGCCACTCCCTCAGGGCTGGGACCACAGTCTCTTTTGACGAGACCGTCTCAGAACCGGTGAGAAGCTGGCTGGCACGAATGGTGACGTACGCAATGCGCTTCGCCGCCTCCGAGGCGCTCGACGCCTTTGGGTCTCGGATCGTCAGGGCAAGTTTCCCCTCGCCGTCGACAACAGCGATGCCGGGGATCTCCTTTCGACCGTCGGCCTCCAGAACCAGAGGGCCGCCACCGTTGCTCGTAACTTTCGGCCGAGACTCTTGGCCGGAAATCGCCACGGCCGGTTTGGCTCCAAAGCGGTCGGCCAAAAATTCCGCAAACATCAGCTCCATTACGCGCAACTGGAGCGGCGCAGGAAACAGACTTACGGCGTTCGCGATGCTCGGCAACTCAGCCTTTAGGCTGTCATACTTTTCCATGCTATTCCTCTCCTACAAAACAGAAGGGTTCTGGGCGAACCCCATGCTGTTAAGTGCAAACTACGGGAATGCGGTGCAGCAATATTTTTCTTGCAGGGGCGCTTCCGGTGCATCACCTGGACGCGTCGTTCGCTCTGGATCTCTTGAGTCCTGATAGGGGAATGTGTCCATTGTCCCGAACTATCACCGCGTGATCTGGTGCGGCCCTTCAAGGATCCTAGTACGTCCTCGCCACCCTTAGCACGTGCTTCCCCGCCGTGCCGCACGTCACGCACGCGCCGCGTGGGGGCATCTCCTCGACGAACGTGAGCTTGCCTTGCGTAAACTCGGGCCGGACGGGAACGCCGAGGATGGCTTTCTCGGTCTTCGTTTCGAGGTCGAGCCCGCACGATTCCTTTCCGCACCAGTTGACGAGCGCGACGCCTTCGGCGCGCTTGGCGTCGGCCGCGTCCTTGGCCCACGTCTCGTGTCCCTTGGCGATGCCTTGCGCGCGGGCGTAGAGTTCCGTTTGGACCTTGGCGAGCACGTCGCCTACGGCGGCGGAAAGCTGCGGGCGCTTGGCCGTGGTCTTCTCCTTCGTGTCGCGCCGGACGAGGACGGCTTCGCCCTTCTCGACGTCGCGGGGTCCGATCTCGACGCGTAGCGGCACGCCGCGGAGCTCCCAGTGGTAGTACTTGTTGCCGGCCGTGAGGTCGCGCTCGTCCACGTGCGCGCGGATGCCGGCGGCGGCAAGCTCGCGCGCGGCCGTGTGGCAGCTCTCGAGCACGGGGCCTTCCTTGCCCTTGAACAGGATGGGCACGATCACGGCCTGGACGGGGGCGAGCTGCGGCGGGAGGAGGAGGCCGAGGTCGTCGCCGTGCACGCCGACGATGGCGCCAAGGAGGCGCTCGCTCATGCCGTAGGTCGTCTGGTGCGCGTGGAGGCGCTCGCCGCCGGGCGTCTCGTAGCGGATGTCGTAGGGTTTGGCGAAGTTGTCGCCGTACTGGTGGATCGTGGCGACCTGCAAGGTCCGGTAGGCGCCGATCTGCGCGTCGCGGGGCATGAGGACGTCGGCTCCGATCGAGTAGCGCGCGCCGGGGAACTTGTCCCAGTCGGGGCGGCGGTTGAGCGCGTAGGGCAGGCACAGCTTCTCGGCGAGTCGTGACCAGATCGCGAGGTCCTCTGCGATCTGCGCCTCGGCGTCCTCGTAGGTCGCGTGGACGGTGTGGGCCTCGAAGAAGTGGATCTCGCGGACGCGGATGAACGAGCGCGTCTGCTTCGTCTCGTAGCGCCACGTGTTGACGATCTGGTACGTCTTGAGGGGAAGGTCGGCGTGCGAGCGGACCCACAGCGAGAAGATGGGGTACATGGCCGTCTCGCTCGTGGGGCGCAGGAGGAGCTTCACGTCGAGGTCGTTGTTGCCGCCGCGCGTGACCCAGTACACGTTGGAGCCGAAGCCCTTGATCTGGTCGGCCTCCTTCTGGAACTCCGTCTCGGGAACGAGCGCGGGGAAGCGGACCTCCTGGTGGCCGGTGGCGGTCATCTGGGCGTGGATCTCGCGGTCCACCGCGTTCATGAGCGCAAGGCCGTAGGGCCGCCACACGTCCATGCCCTTCACGGGGTAGCGCTTGTCGATGAGCTCGGCGCGCTCGACGAGGTCGTTGTACCATTCGGAGAAGTTCTCCGCCTTGGACACGGGCGCGTCCTTGGCCTTTTGCGCCTCGGGCATGGGATTTCGGGCCTCCGGAGTTCGTGCATAGGGAAAAAGCTTGGGGACATGCCAAGCGCGAGGCGCTCGGGCGCCGCCGGGCGCGCGGTGGCGATCGGCGTTCCAGACCACAAAAACTATTACCGCTTCCCTTGTCTTGACCGCCCGTTGGTGGAACCGGTGTCGCGCAAGACCGGATCGTTTGTCGCGTCGCTGCTCGTTCCGGCGCTCCTCTTCGTCGCCCTCGCGCCGTCGGCGTCGGCCTACGACGGGCCCACGACCTTCTATCTTCTGTCCGGCGAGACCCAGTTCGCCGGGATCTCCGGCCGCAACATGTCGGCCCAGGTGCCCACGACGGCCGATTCCACGCGCGTTCCCCTGTCCGTGGAGAACCGGACGCTCTGGGTCGCGCCTCCGTTCGAGGACATCCAGCGCCTGCGCGGGGGCGCCAACGCTTCCGTGTGGTTCCAGGCGCAAGCCCAGCAACCCTTTCCCGCGACGGCGCAGCGGGAGATCGAGGCGATGCTGCAGCACGTCACGGCCGACGGCGTCGTGACGGACCTCGGCACGAACCGCTCGCTCGTGTCGTTTGCGTTCCACGCCATCTGCGTGCCGGTGGGAGGCTCGTGCGTCTCGCTGCCCACGCGCGGCCGCTTCGACTTTGGCGAGTTCACGGGCCTGCGCATGGAACGCGGCGACACGATCGTGCTCGCGCTGCGGGACACGGGCGTCGAGCTCCAGCCGGGCGTCGAGAACCAGGTTCCCCCGCCCTCGGTTCTCGTGGGCGGCACGAACTTCCCCTCGGTCCTCAACGTCACGCTCGACCTCATCCCGCCCGGCCGCGTGCAGATCGAAGCCGTGGGCGGATCCTCGCGGACTACGCGCGCGGGCGAGGCGGCCTCCTTCACCGTGCGCGTCGTGAACCTCCAGGTCGAGCCGGACCGGGCAAACCTCGCGCTTGCCACGACGGGCTCGGGCTGGACGGCCGCGGCCGACCCGCCGGCGATCGAGCTTGCCTCCGTGGGGGCCGGCACGGCCACGATCCGCGTCACGCCGCCAAGGGGCGCGCAGGCGGGAACGTCCTCGACCACGACCGTCTTGGTGCAGACGATCAACGGCGGCACGGCGCAGCTGTCGCTCGTGACGACCGTGCAAAGCCCCATCGCCAACCCGGTGGACACCGACGGCGACGGGTTTGCCGACGACGTGGAGGAGGCCAACTGCTCGGATCCCTTCCGGGCCGACAGCACGCCCAACACGGACGACGACGGCGACCGCTACTCGAACGCGCTCGAATGCCGCGAGGGGACGAACCCGCTGAGCGCGGCAAGCCGCCCCATCGGGACGCCCGACGTGCCCGGCGAGGAGGACGGCGACGGCGGAAACGGCGGCGGCAACCGCGGCACGGGCTCTTCCCTTGGCCCCCTGGGCCGCGCGCTCTCGCCGTACCTTCCCCCGAGCCTTCGCGCAAGCGCCGACCTCCTTGGCCTTCTGCTGATCGGCGGCATCCTTGCGATCGTCGTTCTGCTCGCGTTCCTCGCCTCGCGCCGCCAGCCGTTCCGCGTGCGGCTGTTCCCCGCGCGCCCGCGGACGAGCCCCGGCCGCGCCGCTTCGATCACGATCCAGCTCACCAACCGCCACAACCACTCCGACGTGCTCGACCTCACGCTCGCGCCGCTTCCGCCCACCTGGCGAGCGGTGCTGGCGGCCCGCGAGGTGGCGCTCGAGCCGCGCCAGACGCGCGAGGTGGGCCTCCTCGTGCAGCCTCCGGCCGACTGGAGCGCGCCCTCGCAGCAGTTCGTTGGGCTTGCGATCGCCGCCCGCTCGCGCCCGGCGAAGGTCGCAAACGTGGAGGCGTCCGTCGAGGTCGTCGCGGCCGGCGCGGCTCCCGCCGCGCGCCCGTCGCTGCCTGAGGTCGAGGACGCGGAGTCGCCGCTGGGGCTTGCCGAGGCGCCCGAAGCCGCCGCGCCCGGGCCTCCGGCCAAGTACGTCGTGGCAAGCGTCGTCCACGAACCCTCGCGTCCCGTCGTCGGCTCGCCCGTCACGACGACCGTGACCGTCCGCAACCAAGGCGGGAACGAGGGCGCCACGCTCGTGCGTTTGTTCCTCAACGACAGCCTCCTCGACGAGAAGCGCGTCTCCTGCGCGCCCGGCGAGGTCGCCACCGCGCAGTTCCAGTGGACGCCCGTCGACGCGCGCAACGCCGTGCGCGTCGTGCTCGCGGCACCGTGAGTCCATGCCCGAGTTCTCCCGGCCGCGCGGCACGCGCGACTTCGGGCCTGCGGAGATGGAGCGCCGACGCGCCGCCGAAGTCCAGCTTCGGGAGATCATGCGCCGCTTCGGCTATCGCGAGGTCGCGACGCCCGCCTTCGAGAACCTCGAGCTCTTCACGGCAAAGTCCGGCGAGGGCGTCCTGCGCCAGCTCTACCACTTCCAGGACAAGGGTGGACGCGATCTCACGCTTCGGCCGGAGCTCACGGCGCCCGCGCTGCGTTACTACGTGGCCGAGCACCAGAACGCGCCCAAGCCCGTGAAGTGGTTCTACTTTGGAAACTGCTTCCGCTACGAGGAGCCCCAGAGCGGGCGCTACCGCGAGTTCTGGCAGATGGGCTGCGAGCTCATCGGTCCGCAGACACCGGAGGCCGTCGCGGAGGTCGTCGCGCTCGCGTCCGCGTGCTTTGCGTCGCTGGGCCTCGAGAACGTCGAGCTTCGCGTGGGCCACGTCGGTCTCGTCAAGTCGCTCCTTGCGGGCCTTCCGCTCAACGACGCCGACCGCGGCGAGGCGCACCGCCGCATCGACAAGAAGGACGCCGCGCTGGATTCCTTCCTCGAAGCAAAGGGCGTGGGCAAGAAGGAGCGCGAGGCGATCGTGACCGTGGCCACGACCGTGGGCGAGGCTGCCACGATCGAACGGGCCCGCGGCGTCCTCGCCGGCTTCCCGGCCGCCATGACCGCCCTCTCCGAGCTCGCCGACGTGGCGAGCCTCCTTCCGGCTTTTGGCGTCCCCACGTTCCTCGTCGACCTTGGCGTCGTCCGCGGGCTCGACTACTACACGGGCGTCGTCTTCGAGTTCCACAGCCCGGACCTTGGCGCCGAGAGCCAGGTGTGCGGTGGCGGCGCCTACGCGCTTGCCGAGCTCTTCGGCGGCCAGCCCGTCGGCAGCATCGGCTTTGGGCTCGGCTTCGACCGCTCGCTCGTGGCCCTCGAACGCGCCGGACGCGCGGCCGCGCCGGCACCCAAGCTTTCGGCCTTTGTCGTCCCCATCGGCGAGAAGGCCCGCGCGGAGGGCTTCCGCCTCGCCTCGCGGCTTCGCGCCGCGGGGCTTGCCGTGGACGTGGATCTCATGCGCCGCGGGCCGTCGAAGTCGCTCGACTACGCAAACGCGGTGGGCGCAAAGAGCGTCGTGCTCCTTGGCGAGAAGGAGCTGTCGCGGGGCGTGGCGACGGTGAAGGACATGCAAAGCGGCGAGCAGCGCGAGGTGCCGCTCGACGCGATCGCAGGCGCGCTCTGAATTCCTGCGCACGTGCGCAGGAACGGCGCCCGCGCGCGCCTCTATATCTTTAAATACGGTCCTCCTTTTTCCCGACTCGGTCGGCCCCCGATGGACCCCCTCGAAGCGCTCACGAGCCCGGACCGGACCATGAACCGGTACTCGCCCATGGTTTCGGAGCTTCCCGAGGGGCTCAAGCGCGCGATCCGGTTCATCTTCGGCGACGCCGTCTCCTTCGACGAGGCCGACCGCTACATGTACGCGAAGGACCCGTCGGACCTTCCGCGCACAAGCGGTCCCCTGCCCGACCTCGAGAAGGTCCTCCGCACGAAGCCCCACGCGGTCGTGCGCGCGCGCAACCACGGCGACCTCCTCGAGCTCGTGAAGCTTGGCAACCGGTTCAACCTCCCGCTCGTCCCGCGCGGCGGCGGCACGAGCACCTACGGCGCCTCCACGCCCGCCGAGGGCGGCATCTCCGTGGACCTCACGGGCCTGCGCTCCGTCCTCTCGATCGACAAGGAGAAGCGCGAGGTGGACGTCGAGTGCGGGATGAAGCTGTGGGAGCTCCAGCGCATCCTCGAGGCCGAGGGCCTCTCGCTGCGCGTCGTTCCCCAGACGGCGCTTGGCGCCACGGTCGGAGGGGCCATCGGTGCCAACGTGGCCGGCTACGGCAGCGCGAAGTACGGCCGCTTCGGCGACGCCGTGCTCGAGGTGGAGATGCTAAGCGCCGACCAGAAGCTCCGCACGCTTCGCGGCGGCGAGCTCGACCTTGCCGTCGGCGCCGAAGGCTCGACGGGCTTTCTCCTGCGCGCGCGCCTCTCGGTCGTTGCCAAGCAGGAGATCGTTCCCCTGGCGCTTGCCTTCGACGATCTCGAAGGCGCGGCGAAGGCCGCCTCGGTCTTCGCCGGCCGCTACCCCGTCCACAGCGCAAACCTGTACACCTCCTCGTACCTCGAGATGCGCCAGGAGGCAGGCGAGAAGAAGACGATCGCGCCCACGAAGACGGGCCTCCTCCTTGGCCTCTCCAAGGACGACCATGCGCTCCACAAGGACGCGCTCAAGGCCGACGCCGAGCGTTTCGGCGGGCAGCTCCTCGACGACAAGATCGCGCGCGCGGAGTGGGACGCCCGCTTCCACCTGTGGGTCGTCAAGCGCGCGGGACCGAGCCTCGTGCTCGTCGAGACGATCCTGCCGTTGTCCGAGGTCGCGCGCGCCGTGCCGGCCATGCTGGCAAACGTCTCGACGGAAACGCGTGGCGCCTTCGGCCAGGTCGTCGGATCCGGGGAGATGCTCGTCACCGTGGCGATCCCCGAGGACGAGCGGCGGCCCGAGCACGCAACGAGCCTCGGAGAGATGTTCGCGCTCCACCGCATCGCGCGCAAGCACGGCGGCCGCCCGTACGTCCACGGCTACCTGCTCGCCCACGAGGCGCGCGAGAGCCTCCGCGGCCAGCACGAGCTCATCGTCGACTTCAAGGCGAAGACCGACCCGAACGAGATCTTCAACCCGGGCAAGATGGTGCCCGCGCGCATGAAGGGCCTTCCGTTTGCGCGCGTGAGCACGTTCCTTGCGCTCAACGCGCCTCTCATGGCGCAGCTGCGCGGCCTTCTCACGTACCGCGGCCCCGAGCGCGAGGACACGACGCAGCTTGGCGTGCATGCGGCCATCGGGCGCGTCACGGCCGGCGGCGTCGTGGGCTTCCACCACGAGATGACAAGCTGCAGCTCCTGCGGCATCTGCAACGCCGTGTGCCCCGTGTGGTCCGGCGAGCAGATGGAGGGGCAGCTCCCGCGGGGGCACGTCTGGGGCGCAAAGGCCGTCCTCGAGAACGAGGCCTCCGCCAGCGAGCGACTCCAGCTCGAGCACTTCGAGTGCACGCTCTGCGGCCTCTGCGAGGACGCCTGCTCGAGCAAGATCCCGCTCGTCGCGGGCTTCGTGCAGTTCCGGCAGGACCTCGTGGAGACCCTCGGCGCGCTTCCCGCGCACGGCAAGCTTGCGCTCTCGGCCGCGGCCAACGGAAATATCGTCGGCAAGCCGCGCGCCGACCGCGCCAATTGGACCAGCCTGCCCGAGGGCGTCGCGGCGCTCTCGCCCACGCCCGGCGCCGGCACGCTTCTGTTCGCCGGCTGCCGCGCCGCCTACGGCCACCCCGCCTCCGCGCAAGCGGCGGCCAAGCTCCTCGAAGCCGCGGGCGTCGCGTGGACGCACCTTGGCGCCGCCGAGTCCTGCTGCGGCCACACGCTCCTGTGGACGGGCCAGTACGACGCCGCGCGGCCGCACATGGAAGCCAACGTGAAGGCGATCCTGCAATCCGGCGCGTCGCTTGTCGTCACGCCCGACGCCGAGTGCGCGCGCGCCATGAAGACCCACTACGCCGCCGTCGCCAACGAGATGGGCTACGACTGGAACGTGCAGGTCCAGCACGTCTCCGAGGTGCTCGCGCCCCAGGTCAAAAGCGGCCGCGTCGCCGCCACCTCGCCCCCTTGGGGCAAGGTGCTCGCGCTTCCCGCCTGCATGCGAAGCGACGAGGGCGCCACCGTCGCCGCGCTGTCGGCGGTGAAGGGCATGGAGCTTGAGATCGTCCGCGGGAACTGCTGCGGGGCCGGAGGCGGCGTCCGCGAGCAGTACCCGCAGACGGCCGAGCGCATCGCCGCGCGCATCCTCACCGCCGCCAAGGCGCAGGGCGCCTCGACTGTCGTCGGCTGCGCGCCCATCTGCTCGCAGCACCTGGGCGAGGTCAACCGCAAGCTCAAGACCGGCCTTGCCGTGCTCGACGCCCAAGAGCTCCTGGCCCAAGCCGCGGGCCTCCTGCCCAAGCCCGCCGCGCCGGCGGCAAAGCCCGGCGCAAAACCGGCAGCGGAAAAGCCCGCCGCCGTGCCACAGACCAAGGGCGTCGAGACCGCCTGAAATTTTTAGGGTCCTAAAAGTGCGCCGATTCAGTCGACGCGCGTCTTCGTGCGGTCCTTGATCGTCTCGACGACCTTCGCGCGATCGGCCATTCCCTCGAGCTCGGATTGCTCGATCACCGCCACGCCTTCGATCGAAAGGCGGGTTTTTCGCGCGCGCAGCACGAGCACGCCCGGGCGCTCCATCACGCGGGCAAGCGAGGCCACCGTCTGCGCCTTCCCGCGCACGTCCTGCTCGGGCTTGCCCACGCCCGTGAGGATGAGAACGTCCGCATCGCGCGAGAGCGCCTCGAAGGAGCTTCGCTCGGTGGGCGCGACCATGTACCCGAGCCGATCGAGCGTCGCGAGCACTTCCCGCGTCATCGCTTCGCGGACGCTTGCAAGCTCGCGCGCCGGCTCGTCCTTCCAGCGCGCCTTCGAGAAGAGGTCGACGGGCTCGACGAGGGGCTCCTGCAGGAACTCCTCGAGACGCGAAGCGACGTCGACGAGCACCCCCATGCCGTCCTCGTACATGCGGACGGCCCGACGCGACACGCCTGCCGCCTCCGCGACCTGGCCCAGCGAGAGGCTGCGCTGCTCGCGGAGGGCCCGAAGACGCGCGCCGTCCACGTTCACGTAGAAGCCGCCGGGCGCCGCGTACACGAGCGGGGGGACGCCCTCCAGAAGGTGCTCCTGCAGGGTCTCCACCGAGACAAGCGGGATGCCGTGACGAACGTAGGCCACGCCTCCCTCCAGCGGCCCGCCGCTGGAGCGCTCGCCCACCAGAAGCGCGCGCGCTTCGAGGAACTTCGCAAGCGTGCGCATCTCCTGGCCAAGGCTCTCCGTGAAGGCGTCGATGTTCGCCAAGACCTTGACGATGAGAAGCTCGGAATCGCGCCGCGCGACGAGGTCGAAGCTCACGGGCCGGACGGGCGTCTCCTCCGAAAGGCAGTAGCCGGCCTGGGCGAGGACGGCGCGGACGTCGCGGATGAGGTCTTTGCGCATGGGGCAAGGACCCTAGGACCCCGTGGGAGGCTTCAAGCTTTCGAGTCGCCCGCTGGCGCACGATCATGTAGAAAAATATATGTTTGTAGAAAATACTACAATCCTTTGTGGCAACGAGTCCGATCCGCATTCGTGACGAAGACAAGGGGCAGCTTGAGCGGCTTCGCCGCGAGATCACGGCCGCAACCGGAACGCGCCTGCCGCAGCAGGACGTGGTGGGCAAGGCGCTCGAATTTGCGCTGCGCCACCGCGAGCGCTTCCTGGTCGAAGCCGCGTGGAAGCCCCTGACGGCCGCGGAGATCCGCCGGTGGTCGGCAAAGACGCACGCGCTTGGCGCCTGGTCAATCGACGAAATCGACGACATCGTCTACGGAAACGAGGCGCCTTGACCGTCGTCCTCGACACCTCGCTCCTCATCGCCTCCATCAACGTCGACGAGCCCCGGCACCCGGAAGCACAACTGCTCTTGCGCCGCATCCTCGCCGGCGAACTTGGCGTTCCCGTCACAAGCGACTACGTCCTCGACGAGGGCCTCACGCTCCTGCGCAGGCGCCCCGGCCGGAAGGAGGTTTCGCAGGACTACGCGTCCTTCTTCCTCGGCGAGGCAGACTCTCCGCCTCCGATCTCGCTGCGCACGGCCACGCGGCAGGAGATCGAGAAGGCCGCGCGGCTCCACTTCCAGCATTACGAACGAGGCCTCTCCTTCACCGACTGCATCCTCGTCGTCCTCGCGCAGGATCTCGGAGCCACCGTCGCAAGCTTCGACGAAGGGTTCGACGGGATCGTTCCACGGGTGCCGGCGAAGAAGGGGCAGGCGTAGAAACAGGCAAGCATGAGACCAAATTGCTGCGATTTCCAGATAAACCTCAAATAGCCGCGACCGGCATGGGGCGGCGGTGTTCGGGATGGCGTCGGTTGGCGTGCGCGCAATAATGCTTCTGCTTGCGATGTTTGCGGCAGTCGTTGTGCTCGGATTGCCGGAGGCGGGGGCGGCCGCGGAGCCGGCAGTTGGTGTTGCGGTTGGCGAATTCTACTCGTGTGCGCTCATTTCGAATGGAAACGTGCATTGCTGGGGCCTGAACGACAAGGGCCAGTCAGCAGGATATTCGGGTGGGAATGCAGTTGGCGTCGCCGCCGGTCGCTACCATTCGTGCGCGCTTCTTTCGAATGGAAATGTGAGCTGCTGGGGCTACAACGGTCAGTGGCAGTCCGTGGGGTATTCAGGTGGGCTTGCAATTGGCGTCGCCGCGGGTGGGGCTCATTCGTGTGCGGCTCTTTCGAACGGAAATGTGATTTGCTGGGGCTCCAACACTGGCGGGCAGTCCGCAGGGTATTCGGGTGGGAATGCAGTTGGCGTCGCCGCCGGTCACCTGCATTCGTGTGCTCTTCTTTCGAATGGAAACGTGCACTGCTGGGGGCTCAACAGTGATGGCCAGTCCGCCGGGTATTCGGGTGGGATTGCGGTGGGCGTCGCGGCCGGCACTTGGCATTCGTGTGCGGTTCTTTCGAATGGAAATGTGCAATGCTGGGGCTCCAACGATACCGGCCAGTCCGCGGGGTATCCGGGTGGGAATGCAGTTGGCGTCGCCGCCGGCGGCTTCCATTCGTGTTCGCTCCTTTCGAGTGGTAATGTGCACTGCTGGGGCTCCAACGTTGCCGGCCAGTCCGCAGGCTACTCGGGGGGGAATGCAGTTGGCGTCGCCGCCGGTAATGATCATTCGTGTGCACTCCTTTCGAGTGGAAACGTGCACTGCTGGGGTTCCAACAGTCGGGGCCAGTCCACGGGTTACTCCCCGCCGAGCGCGCCACGAAACCTTGAAGCCTTGCCCGGCCCGGGCGTTGACGAAATCACGCTCAAGTGGCAATTGCCTGCGAGCGATGGCGGATTTGCGGTTTCGTCATTCCGTGTCTATCGGGGCGACGAAAGTGATGGCCCATACGACCTCGTCGCCGACGTTCCCGCCGGCAACCTCACGTACACGGACACCAAGCGATCCCTCGGCGTCTATCATTATGTCGTCAGCGCGGTCAACCTCCGCGGCGAAGGTCCTATATCCAACGAAGCGACTGCGTTCGCATTCGGCCCCCGCGTCAAGACCCAGTCCAACCCCGACGGCAGTCTCACCGTCTACGACGACCGCAACGGCAACGGGCAAGCTGACGAGGGCGAGGAAATCGCGCACGTCGAAAGACCGGGTCCCGCGAACGTTACAATTCCCGGTCAGCAAGCCGACGAGTCGATCCCTGAGCAGTCCACGCCTGCGGTGCCGCCGCAGAGCGTGACGACGCCAGGCGTCACGGCGCCGCCCACGTGCTCGGTGCAAGCGTGCGACGAGCCAACGACCGTGTCGGACGAACAGACGATTACGAGTCCGGAGGTGCCGCCGCAAACCATCACGACGCCGTCCGTCCTCATCCCGCAGGTGTGCACGCCGCTCGGATTGGTGTGCGTGGGCCCTTTCACCATTCCCGAGCAGACCGTCGGCCCGACGCCTGGCTTGCCCTCGCAGAATGCGACGGTGCCGGCGATTGTCCTTCCGGCCGTTTGCAGTATGGCGCCGAATGCGTGCTTGCCCGCGACCGAGGTGTTGCCGCCTCAGACGATCGACGTCCCCGGCAATGATCCGATGCCCTTGACGCCGGCGGTTCGGGTGGGCGTCGCAACGGATGACTTCGTTCTCGAGGTTGATCCGCACCTTGGCGAGACGAGCGCTGTTGGTCCCGTCACGGTGGAGATTCCGACGCCGTTTGGGCCGTTCCCCGTTACCGTTTGCGCGAGCACGTGCCCGGCTCCAGTTCCGCCTAGCGCGTCCGCGCAAGGAAGCGTAACGGTCCTGGTCGCTGTCGGCGACGAGGAAAAATCGGTGACGGTTGGGGTGGACGAAGCGGTCTAGGGCGCAGGCCTTGCCCCTGGCCGCCTGCGCCCCGTCTGCAAAGGAGCACGCCCCGCGCCGTTCCGAAACGGTTATTTAAATAGCCCACGCTTGCTCGCGCGTCTTGACGACGGGCGCCGTGCGGGAACCTTTGCCGCTCCTACGAGAAAGGGTATCCTTGGCCGACCCGTCGGACGACCGCGCCGCATCACTCGGGGTGTCTTGAATGGTCTTGGACGCAAGGCGAAGGTCCTTCCTGCTTGTTCTCGTGTTGCTCGGCGCAAACCTTGCCGGTTTGGGCGGTGAGCAGAAGGTCGAGGCGGGCCACGCTGCCACGGAAACGCCCCTTGCCGCCATCCGCGACGTCCGATTCAACCCGTTCCTTCCGCAGGCGGGGGAAACGGTCTCCACGACCTTCTGGGTGGCCAACGAGCACCAGGCCCTGTTCTCGGAGGCCGTCGTAAACGTCTCGTTCCAGTTGGATCCCGACAGCGGCTTTACCGCCCCTTCGAACCGCACGTCGCAGGTGCTTACCCACATTCCCCCGCGAGGCCGACTCCCGGGCACGGGCTTTACCCTGGATCTCAAGAAGATCGAGACAGACGGCGATGGACTGGACCGGGAGGTCTTCTACACAGGCTACGTGAACGTCACGTTCGAGATCGTCAGTTGCACGCAATACCTGAGCCCTGAGGCGAAGGACGCGTCGGTTCCCTGCGAAGCTCGCCACAGCGTCAAGCGCACGTTCTTCATCGGGGGGCGCCCTCGCTTCGAAATCGTTGACGTTGAATGGTACCTGGGCCCCGCGTCGGAGCACGCGCCCTCGAAGTTGATTGGGCGAGACGTCAATGGGTATTGTATCTCGAATTGCGCTCACGTTCACGTCTGGTATCCGACGCAAGCGCAGCCCCCTGTGGACCCCGCGAACCAGAACCCGAACCCCTGCCAAGCCACCCAGCAAGGGCAGGCGCCGCTCAACACCTGCGTCACGCATTTCAATGTGAGTGTCCGCAACGTCGGCACCGCGCCGTTCCTGCACCCCGCTGGTCTGCAATGGGATTCGAGCCTGGCGGGAATCTTCCGCCCCGACAGCGGCGAGGTTTCCCGGGTCGTGTACGTGAACCTCACGCTCACTGACAACCGCACCGGCGAGTCCGTGAAAGCATCCCTCGGATTGCGCAACTGGACGAACAACAACACGGCCGTTTCCATCTTTTCCGGCCCCTGGAACCTCACGAACAAGGGCGGTCTCCACAGCTTTACCGTGACGTTCGACGCGCTCCAGGTGCATAATGAGGTCGTGCCGCAGCTCGAACGTTTTCAAGACGAGGACGAGGACGGAAATACGCCCCCAGTGGACGAGAATGCGTACCCTCACTTCAACGTGAAGGCGCCGCGGCTCATCCCGCATTTGGATCGCCGGGGGACAGGCTCACGCGTGACTCCAGTCGGCCAGAACGTCACGGAGGCCGTTCGGGACGAGGTCATCGCACTGCTCGTGAGCGTTACGAACGTCGGCCACTTTTGCGCCGGTCCGGGCTTGGAAACCGCCGCCGCTGAAAGCGTCACCAACCACAGGTGCTCGAACGACACGTCGCGGCAAACGCGTTTGAACGTGAGCCTCTACATGAATGAAGTGGCGACCGAGAACTACATCCAGTCCTGTTATCTCGATCGCGTGAACGCGAGCGCGACCGTCCCCTGCGTGTTCCCCGGGGCAAGTCCGACGCAACTGCTCTGGAGCGCGCGGGACGGGACCCAGCGGATCCTCGTGCGCATCGACGCCAACGAGACCATCGTCACGCAGAACGAAACGCGCCTGGCTGGGCTCGAGGCCGATCCCTCCACGGACCTGGAGGTTTTCCCCTTCGAGCTTGTCGTCCACGACATCCGCGCTCCCGCGCCTGACGACTTCAAGATCAAGAGCGAGCGCGATCCCGACGGATCGGTCGATCTTCTGGACGTGCGGCCCAACGATTGGATCAACATCACGGGCAACCTCACGGACCTCTCCGGCATCGCGCGGGTGAACCTCACGGTGTTCCGGGGCACGTCGAACGTCGCCGTGTACCATCGCGCGCTCGTCACGCCCGACGCTCCGGTCGGCACGGTGTACAATCTCGCCTGGAACATCACGAACCTCTCGGCGAACTTCACGAACTTCAGCAACGCAAGCGTGCAGCGGTACCGCGTGGAGGTCACGTTTGCCGATCCGGGCGGCAACGCCAACGGAACGAACCTCAACGTGACGATCGTTCCCTACCCGAAGGACATCCTCAACATCACGATCGACAACTGCGAGATCTCGACCACGGTCGACCCGCAGGATCCGTTGTGCTCGCGGCACATGCCGTACCTTGCGCCCACGAACTACACGGGCTTGGGCATGAGCTTCAACATCACGTTCGAGAGCACGAACGCCTCGCTCGGTTTCGTCGGGAACGTCGTCGATCCGGCCGCCTGGCCCAACCGATGGATCGAGATCCGCGATCCCAAGGGCAATCCGCTTGGGCCCATCACGGGCAGCGACGCGGTTCTCAGCACGGGCAACTACACGGTGCTCGTTGGCGGAAGCGTCGGGTGCCCGCTTGCGCCGGAATGCCGGTGGCGGCAGTTCCAGGTCGCGGGGAACGCGCGCGAGCTCACCCAGAACAACACCGAGCAGCTGCGACCGCGCTTCGACTACCCGGGTCGGTACAACCTCTCGATCGTCGTCCGGGACGTGGTCGGCGTGTTCAACCGTTCGGACCTTCCCGCCCCCGGCTCGGCGAATCCCGAATTTGCCGAGCTCAACATCACGCTGTACGACACGCAGCGAGCCCTCCTGCGCTCCGCCACGCACTTGTCGTCGGGCAACGTGAACGGAAGCCTCGTCGGCGGGGATCCCATCACGTTCAACGTCTCCGCCCGCGACAACGTGAGCGTGGAGCGTGTCGAGATCGTGCTCACGCAGCCAAACGGGTCCGTTGTCGTGCTGCCGGTGGGCGAGGAGGTGGCCTTTGGCATCGTGCGCCACGATTCCTGCCGCGGCACGCTTCCGCGCTACGGCTGCGCGGACGGCACGTGGCAGCGCGTCTTTGGAAGCGGCTTTGGCCACCCCTACTTCAACCAGACGGGCCGCTACACCTACGTTGTCCGTGTCGTGGACGCCAACCGGAGCGAGACGCTCTCGACCGATCCGGCGCGCATCGACGTCACGGGCGCGGCGCCCGCCGTCGACGCAAGCGGCAGCGGCACGTGCCTTGCGACCCTTCCGGGGGGCTGCACCCGGCCGTCGCAGGCCGGACGGTACGAGGTCGGAGCGCCCATCCGGCTCGTGGCTCGCGGCACGGCCGGCCTCGACATCGTCGCGGTCACGGCGACCGTCGAAGGCCGGGACGCCGGCGGCACGGTCGTGCACGCCCAGACGTACGACCTCAAGGCAAGCCAGCTCGTTTCCTGCCCCGCGCCCCCCAACTTCGGGCCGTGTTCGGGCACGTGGAACCACACGCTTTCCAGCTTGCCGGCGGGCACCTACACGGTGTCGTTCACGCTGCGCGACGCGCAGGGCCGCGTCGGAAGCGCAGGCGCGGGGACGGCCAACCCGATCACGTTCCGCGTGGACCCCAACCTGCCGCCCGAGTTCGTCGAGCTGTTCCCAGCCCAATCGGGCTTTGGCCCGCGCGTCGGGTGCGCGCCCGACCTTGGCTGCAACGTGGCGGCCCAGCTTGAGGTCTCCTTCAAGGTGCTCGACTTTGGCGAGGGCGGCGGCGTCGAGCGCACGTCGGTGGCCGCAAGCTACCGCGTGGGAAGCGGGGCGATGACGCCGGCGACGGTCGCCACGACGGGCATCGCGGATTGCAACGTCGGCTCGTTGGCGCGCGACTGCTACCTCGCACGCTTCACGGTCCCGGGGCTTGCCCACGGGCAGACCGTGACCGTGAACGTGACGGCTACCGACAAGAGCCCGCAGACGCTCGCGGGTTTCCTCGAATGGAGCTTTGTCGTGGACGACCGGCCCCCCGAGACGGCCGTGCGCTGCACCGCGTCCTTCCCGACGACTTGCCTCGCCGGCGCCGGGCGCTCGAACCTCTTGCGTCCGGACTCGACGATCACGCTGGAGGCCACCGACGGGGCCGCGCCGGCCTCCGGCGTTGCCTCGCTGCGCTGGTCGCTCATGCGCGCGGCCACGGTCCTTGCCACCTCGCAGGACGCACGATCCACGACCGTCATCGGACTTCGCGACATTCCTGCGATCCGTGATCCGTTGCCGTCCGAGCGCCAGGGCAACTACACGCTCGAGTTCTTCGCGACCGACAACGCGACCAACCGCGAGTCGCCCGCAAAGGTCCTGGAGTTCTTCCTCGACGAGCGAGGCCCCACGGTTCGCCAGCCGGTGCGGACGTCGACGGCGGCCGGATGGAACGTGTCCGTGCACGTCGAGGATCCGCAAGGGGGCGTTCGCGAGGTGCGCGTGCACTGGCGACACGGGCTCTTTGGCAACTTCCAGACGCTCCACCTTGCGCCGCCTGCCCGCGCCGACGGATCGGGCATTTGGACGGGCGAGCTCCCGGGGGCGCCCAAGGGCACGGTCGTCCAGTACTGGATCGAGGCGTTCGACAACCTCGGCAACGCGGGAACCTTCCGGACGTCCACGCAGCCGGAGACCTTCTCCTCCGAGAATCACCGTCCGGACGTCGCCATCCTCTCGCCGCGAAACGGCGACGTGGTCTCGGGCACCGTCACGTTGACCTGGTCGGTCCGCGATCTGGACAACGACCCGGTCCAGCTCTCGATCGGCGCGCTTCCGGCAAGCGAGGTGGGAACCGGCGTGCCGTTTTCGATGCGGCGCATCCCGTCACTTGCTCAGGCGCAGCGCGAGCTCGACTACGACGTGTCGGGGCTGGCAAACGGCGTCTGGGCGATCAACCTCACGGCCGAGGACGGTGACGTCGAGAACAACCGCACGTCCGTCCTCGTCCACGTTCGCGTCGAGAATCCCGTCGAGAACGTGACGCTCTCGTTGCGGGACCTCGGACGGTCCGCGCCCGGCGGCGAAACGGTGCTTTCGGCGCGCGTAAACCGCCTCGTCACGCTCGTGGAGGCCAAGGTCTACCGCGAGGGCGCCGGGGCCGCGGAACGCCCCCTCGTGCTGAACCTGACGGACGACGGCGTCCCGCCCGACGAGCACGCGGGCGACCTCCTGTACACGGGCTCCGTGCGGGTCGAGCAGGAAGGACGCTACCGCGCCGACCTCCTCGTCCTCTACGACGACGGCACCCAGCAGCAGGTGCCGGGCGCCTGGACGTTCGAAGTGACGCGGTTTGGCGATCCCATCTCGGGCAACCTCGCTCTGTGGGCCCTCGCGGCGCTCCTGGCTGCGGCCGTCGTGGGCGTCTCGGCGACCGTGTGGCGGAGGCGGTGACGATGGACCTCGCGACGCGAAGGCGGGCCGCGCAGGGCGTGGCGGCCGCGGCGATTGCCGTCATGGTCGGAACGCTCGTGGGCGCGTTTGCAAGCCCGCGCGACGGGGCGGCGTTGGCCGGCCTTGCGATCCTCGTGCTCGCGGCGCTCCTCGCGGCGGCGATCGCGCTGCGGTGGGCTTCCGGTCCCATGGCCCGGCACGCCGGCGCCGCGCGGCGGGCGGCCGTGCCCGAGATCGTCATCCGTTGCCGCTCCTGCCAGGAGGTGTTCGCCATCGCGGACACGGGCTCAAGACCCCTCACCGGGTCGTGCCCGCACTGCGGCGCGATCGGCACCGTGCGGAGGGCAGGGCCGGCATGAGGACCGAAACGCTCATCCGGCCCGCGCCAAATGCCCACGCTGCCATGGTCGCTCAACGAAACGCGCAGGGGCCCGGTCGCGCCGTCGTCGCGATGCTCGTCGTCGCCACGGTGTACTTCCTCTTCGTCCTTGCCCTGGGGATCAACCTCCTGGCCGTCCCCGCGCTGCAGCGAACCGTGTCGCTTGCCGACTTCGTCCTGGCGGGAAGCGTCCTGTTCATGCTCATCATCGTCGCCTTCCTCGTCCTCCTCGTCCGCGGGCGCGGGGCGTCGGCCGCGCAGGCGGCGATCTCCGGCGCGCCCACGGCGGTCCCGACCGTCGTGCGGCGGCGCGGAGACGACGAGTACGTCGTGACGAACGACGAGTTCCAGGGCATGCGCGTGCTCGAGTACAGCCACCCGCCCAAGAGCAAGAACCAGGGCGCCATCTACGCGAAGGCGCTCGTGCCGGTGACGCGGGAGTACGTCTTGCGCGTCGAGGAGATCATCGCGCAGGAGCGATAGGTCCGGACGCGCCCAGCCGAAGGCCAAGGACGCGCTCGACGGATCCGTAGAAGTCCAGCATCGCGCGGGCCGTCGCCCCGTCCAAGAGGTCGTGGCGGCAGAGGCGGTTCACGTGGCGCGAGGCGTCGCGCAGATGCACGATCGCGTGACGGGTGTCCAGGTCGTCCGCGACGGCCTCGAAGAACGCTTGCCGTGAGCCCGCGAGCGCCTGCTCCCGCCGGGCCGGCTTGGCAAGGCAGCAGCGGCAGGCGTCCACGGCGGCCCGGATCTCGGCGAGGAGCGCCCCCGCCTCGGACAGGCGCTCGGGCGTGTAGTCGAGGCTGTCCGGATAGTGCTCGCTCAGGAGGAACAGCCGGATCGCGGAGGCCTCGTGCCTGGGCAGGAGGTCCCGGACGCGCACGAAGTTGCCGGCGCTCTTGCTCATCTTCTGCTGCCACACGGTCACGAATCCGCTGTGCAGCCAGGCTCGCGCAAGCGGCCGGCCCAGCAGGGCCTCGCCCACGGCGGCTTCGCTGTCGTGGTGGGGAAGCTTGAGGTCCATTCCGCCGCCGTGGAGGTCCAATCCCCCGGGCGCGTGCGACATCGCCATGGCCACGCACTCGACGTGCCAGCCCGGCCGGCCGCGTCCGAAGGGACTCTCCCAGGTCTGTCCCCGGCTGTCGTCGCACCGCCAGAGGACGAAGTCCTCCGGGCGTTGGCGATCCGACGGCGGCGCCTGCACGTCCTGGACGACCTCCGAGAGTTTCCAGCCCGAGACGCGGCCCATGCCGCCGGCCCGGGCGGTGTCGAGGTACGTTGAGCCCCCGACCGTGTAGGCAAGGCCGCGGTCGCGGAGGTCCTCCAGGAGAGCGACCATGCGGGAGATGGACTCCGTGACGCGCGGGTAGTGGTGCGCGCGCTGGACGTCGAGCGCGTCCATGTCGGCGAGGAACTCGCGGATCCACCCGTCGGCCACCTCGGCCGGGGGAAGCCCGCGCGCGCGGGCCTGCGTTCCGATCTCCTCCGCCGCGTCGGTGAAGTTCTGGATGTGCAGCGTTTGGCGGCCGCGGAATTCGAGGACCCGCCGCACGACGTCGAAGAATACGTACGTGCGCGCGTGCCCGAGGTGCGCATGGTCGTACACGGTCGGCCCGCAGACGTACATGCGGATCGGATCGGAGGGCGGGTCGAAGGGCTCGATCCGGCGCGTGGCCGTGTTGTAGAACGAAAGCGTCGCGATCACCCCTTCTCCAGCGCGCACAGGCCGTAGGTTCGCGCGAGGTCCATCCGGTGGTTTCCCCGGACCATAAGAACGGTCGGGAACCGCTCCTCGAGGCCCCGTCGCAGCAGCATGCGCCGGGACGCTTCGCGGTGCGTGGGAACGGTGGCCTCCAGGTTTGCCACCGGGACCCGTGAGAGGGCCGCGTCGAGCAAGGCTTCCGCCGTGGCGTCGTCGTCGGCGATCCAAGGGCCAAGCTCGCCGCCCGCGGGTCCGGCCCGAAGGAGCACGTACCCCCGAACGCGCGCGCCGTCGCGCGCCACGAAGAGCCCGTCGGGAAACTCCTTGGCCAGCCGGGAGAGCAGGGCGGAGCGGTCCGCGCCAAAGGCGCGCCGGTCGTACGCGACGACGTCGGCCACGTGCGCGGCTCCCCGCTCGACGCCTTCTGCCTTCGAGGCGGCTTGCGCCGGGCCCGCGAAGGTGGCGCAGGGCCCCTCGGCGCGGAAGCCCAATCGTAGGTACAAGGAGCGGGCCGGAAGCACGCTGCAGAGGCGAACGCTGCGACCTTGCCCAAAGCGCAAGAGCGCGTGCTCCAGCATGGCCTGCGCGACCCCCTTTCCCCGCTGCGCCGGCGACACCACGACGTTTCCAATCCAAGCCAGCCGGTCGTGCAGGAGGACCGTGAGACCGCCCACGAGCCGCCCCTCGAGCCACGCTGCGATCCCCCCGCCGGGAAGCTCCAGCAGGCGCTCCAGGTCCCGGGGCTCGAAGAGCCAGCCCTCCGCGTGCAAGAGCGGGAGGAACGCCGGAGCGTCCGCCTTCCCGAGCGCCTCGATGCGAACCGTCAACCCATCCCCTCGTCGCACCGGTGGTTCCCAAACGTGACGAACCGGGCGTCGCCGCGGCTCTGCTTGATCTGGCATGGGCCGTACTCGTCGTTCTCCGCGCCGTACCACAAGCGGCAATCGCGGCAATGCAGCGGCGCGCCCGCTTGGTCCATCGACCGCCCATCCGGCCGCGCCCGCATAAGGTTCTCCTTCCGCCGGGCCGCCCCACCGGCGGCTTTTTATAGGGATGCCGCGGTGGCGATGCGCCACGCGTCTGTCGGAGGATCGGCTCGACCGGTCCGTGCCGTCATGGCGGAGGAAGAGCGCATGGTCCAAAAGGCAAAGTCCACGGAGCCCCGGCCCGCAAGCCGGGCGGGCAAGCAAAAGAGCGGCCTTCCCGCATGGGCGGGCGTCGAGAAGGGCGAGATCGAGGGGCTTGTCGTGAAGCTCGCGCGCGAGGGCAAGCCCTCGGCCGTCGTCGGCATGATCCTGCGCGATCAGTACGCCGTGCCAAGCGTCAAGGCGGCCACGGGCAAGACCGTGACCGAGATCTTGCAAGGCGCCGGTCTCACGACGGAGCTTCCCGAGGACATGGTGAACCTCATGAAGCGCGCCGTGGGCCTGCGCTCGCACCTTGCCACGCACCCCAAGGACCGCCACAACGCGCGCGGCCTCCAGCTCATCGAGAGCCGCATCCGCAAGCTCGCGTTCTACTACAAGCGACAGGGACGCGTCCCCGCCGATTGGAAGTACTCCAGCGCCCAGGCCAAAATCGTCGTCGACTGAGGCGGTCGGCGCCCGGGGGGACCGTGAGCCTCGATCCGCTGGCCAAGCGCGCGGCCGCCGCGGCGGCCGAGACGGGGTTCGTCCACCTCGAAGCGACGGGAAGCGCCGACGGGATCCTTGCCGCCGCCGTGCTCGCGCACGCTCTCGATCGCGCGGGAATCCCCTTCGCGGCGCGCTTTTCCGACGCTCCGGGCGCCCAGGCCGTCGAGCCGGAGAGCTTCCGCTTCGTGCTCGACGCCGCGCCGGCCGCGGCCTCCCCGCCCGACCGGACGCTCTGGATCCACCGGGGCCTTGCCGGCGACGCCGACGGGTCGGAGATGCACCCACGCCTGGGAGGGTACGACGGCTCGACGGAGGCCTCCGTCGCCGCGCTCGCATGGCTTGTTGCGCGCTACCTTGGCCGCACGGAGCCGATCGAGGGCGCGATGGCGCTCACGGGGGCGTTTGCCTGCCGCCAGCATCTGCCCGAGCTTGCCGGCCTGCACGCCGCGCTCGCGCAGGAGCTTGCGCCCGCCCTCGTTCTCTCGCCCGCCGCGCTCCTTGCCGAGCCGCGGCCCGAAACGCTAGCGTCGTCGATCGACCCGTACCTTGCGGGCATCGGCGGGAAGGCGCGCGCCGCGCGGGCCCTCCTCGACGAGGCGGGATCCGAGCTTGCCTCCGCGCTTGCGCTTCGGCTCGTCGACCAAGGCGCATCCGCCCGCGCCATCCTCGCCGCCCACCGACCGCGCCTTCGGTTCGCGGAGCAGGATCTTGGGACCCTCGCCTTCCAGGTCGAGGCCGCCGCGGCCGCCGAGGGACCCGAGATCGCCCTGGCGGGCCTTCTTGGCGAGTCGTCCGCGCGCGAGCGGTTCGTCTCCGCCGGCGAGGCGGCGGTGGCCGAGACGCTCGCCGCCCTCGTCCGGGTCGAGACGCAGGCCCGGTCCGCCGGGGGCCTCCTCGTGCTTCGCGACGGCGGCCGCCTGGCGCGCCTTCGAGCCGCGCTTGCAAGCGACTACCTGTGCGCGGCGCCCGTGCTCGCTCTGGGGGCAGGGCGCGCGTGGCTTTTCGCGCGAGCCTCGCACGCCAAGCCGGGGCTTTCGGCAGTCGTGGCGGCGCGGGAGGCGGCACGGGCGGTGGGGGGCGCGGCGGAAGGGACCGATCTTGAATCCCGCGCGCGCGTGCCGCCCGGGGCCGAGGAGGCCTTCGTCAAGGCCGTCGAGGGGGCGTTCCCCCCGTGAGGGCGTCCGCCCACGTGGTGCTGACGGCGGCAAGCGAGAGCGCCGCACGGGCGATCGTGGCGGCCCTGGGTCCGGACAACGGAGGGTTCTTGCGGGCGCGCGCCGAGGGGACGCTCGTCCATCTGGAGGGCGACGCGCCCCGCATCGCGACGCTGCTTTCCACGCTCGACGACGCGCTCGTGTGCGCGGCGGCCGCCCTTGGTGTCCACGAGCGCACCGCGGGCGACGCGTGAAATTGTTCCTTGGCGAATGGCTTATAGGGAAGGCGGCCGAGAACGACAAGCGATCGCTTGGGATTCTTTGCTTCCGTCCGGGCGCACTACGCGCGACAGGAACTGATCCAGAGGCTTGTCCGCGAGAGCCAACGGAAAGTTCGCGATTGACGTCGTTTCACGAAAACCTATTTATATAGCATCTGCGTTCTTCGCGCCTGCTTCGATGGAATTCGAAGCGGTGCGCTCATGGACGATCTGGACGCGAAGATCCTTGCCATCCTTTTGCGCAACGCGCGCGAGCCCTTCGTGAACATCGCTTCGAAGGTCGGTACGAGCGAGGGCACCGTCCGCGCGCGCGTGAAACGCCTCCTCGACGACGGCGTCATCCGGCAGTTCACGGTCCGCACGGCCGGCCGCGGCGTGAAGGCGCTCGTGGAGGTCAAGATCGCCGCGAACGTCAACACGGGCGATGTCTCGGCGAAGATCGCCGGCTGGGACTCCGTAGAGCAGGTCTGGGAGGTGGCCGGCGAGAACGACATCGTCGTCCTCGTCGACGCTTCCTCGACCGGACGGCTCAACGAGGTGGTGGAGCGCATCCGTTCCCTTCACGAGACGGCGGGAACCCAAAGCCGTCTCATCCTCAAGGAGCTTTGAAGGAGGCACAAGCATGAGCGAATGCGTCGAATGCGGAGCCGCGGTGGCGGTCGAGAATCCCACCGAAGGCGAGATCGTGGACTGTCCCGACTGCGGGGTCGAGCTTGAGGTCCGGGGGCTTGCCCCGCTGGCCTTTGCCCTTGCCCCGCAGGAAGCCGAAGACTGGGGCGAGTAGCCGCCAAAGGGAGACGACGGATGGTCAAGGTCCGGATCAACGATTCCACGCTGCGCGAGGGCGAGCAGACGCCCGGCGTGAGCTTCACGGGCGCGCAGAAGGTCGCAATCGCCAGGGCGCTTGCCGACGTGGGCGTGGACTACATCGAAGCCGGCCACCCCGCCGCCTCGCCGCAGATCGCCCAATCCGTGCGGGAGATCGCCTCGTTGGGCCTTCCGGCGGAGATCCTCGCGCACAGCCGCGCCCTCCGACGGGACGTGGACGCCGCCGTGGAGACCGGTGCGGACTGGGTCGGCATCTTCTTCAGCGTGGCCGACGCCCGCCTGGAGGCGCAGTTCCGCAAGGACATCGACGCGGCCGAGTCGCTCGTCCGCGACGTCGTCGCCTACGCGAAGAGTCACGGCCTGCGCGTCCGGTACACGCCCGAAGACACCGTTCGCAGCGACCCGCAGAAGGTGCTTCGCGTGGCGCGCGCGGCCGTCGAATCGGGCGCGGACCGCATCGGAATCGCGGACACGACCGGCCACATGATCCCCGCCCGCACGGCCGCGTTCGTGCGGTGGCTCCGGGCGGAGCTTCCGCCGCGCGTGCAGCTGTCGATCCACTGCCACGACGATCTCGGCATGGCGGTGGCCAACTCGATCGCGGCCGTCGAGGCCGGCGCGGACGTCGTGGACACGTGCGTGAACGGCCTTGGCGAGCGAACGGGCATCGCCGCGCTTGCGCCCACGCTCGTGGCGCTGCGGCTCAAGCTTGAGGCGCAGAACCCCTGGAGGCTTGACGCGCTTCCGGCCGTCTCCCGGCTCGTCGAGGAGCACAGCGGCGTCCCCGTGAGCCCCCAGGCGCCCATCGTCGGCGCAAACGCGTTCACCCACAACGCGGGCCTCCACGTCTCGGCCGTCCTTCTCTCGCCCGAGCACTACGAGTCCATCCCGGCCGCGCTCGTCGGTCGCACGAGGCGCATCGCCGCGGGCAAGCTCGCCTCCCGCGACGCGATCCGCTACCGCCTGCTTGCGCTTGGCCTTGCGAAGGAGGAGGTCTCCGAGCGCGAGGTCGAGCTCATCCTGGCGGCCGTGAAGCGCCGCAACCTCGCCGACGTGGACGACGAGACGCTTCGGAGCCTCCACGCCGTCGCGCACCTGTCGCGCGAGGCGCACACGCCCTTTGCAGGAGGCGCGTAGATGCCCTCGCTTGCCATGCTCTACAGCCGCATCCGCATGGACGAGAAGATGATCCTCGAAGCGGCGCGAGAGCGAGGCGTCGAGCTTGCCAAGATCGACGACCGGGAGCTTGTCCTCGACATCGACGCAAAGAAGGTCCCCTACGCCTACGACGCTGTGCTCGAGCGCTGCATCAGCCACAGCCACGCCATCTACGCGCTTCGGTTCTTCGAGCACTACGGCATTCCGTGCGTCAACTCCTACGAGGTGGCGCGCATTTGCGGGGACAAGGCCGAGACGTCGATCGAGCTTGCGCGCCACGGCGTTCCCACGCCCCGCACGCTTGTCGCCAACGACCCGGAGACCGCGATGAAGGCCATCGAGCGCGTCGGATATCCGGCCGTGCTCAAGCCCGTCGTCGGAAGCTGGGGGCGCCTGATCGCCAAGGTCGACACGCCCGAGGCCGCGCAGGCGATCCTCGAGCACAAGTCCACGCTCGGGTCGTACCTCCATTCCATCTTCTACGTGCAGGAATACGTCCGCAAGCCGGGCCGCGACATCCGCGTCTTTGTCGTGGGCGACGAGGCGATCGCCGCGATCTACCGCACGAACCCCCACCACTTCATCACCAACACGGCGCAGGGCGGCACGGCCTCGAACTGCCCGGTGACGCCCGAGCTCGCCGAGATCGCGCTTGCGGCGGCCAAGGCCGTGGGCGGAGGCGTGCTTGCGCTTGACATCATGGAGAGCGAGCGGGGCCTCCTGTGCCACGAGGTCAACTACACGATGGAGTTCAAGAACAGCGTCGCCCCCACGGGCGTGGACATCCCGGGCCGGATCGTGGACCACCTCGTCGACGTCGCCAAGCGGTGAGCGCATGACGCTCGACGTCGCCATCGTCGGCGCCTCCGGCTACACGGGAGGCGAGCTCCTCCGGCTGCTGCTTGGCCATCCCGACGTCCGCGTCGCGAAGGTCACCTCGAACCAGTTCGCCGGCGACCGCGTCGCGTCGGTCCACCCCAACCTGCGCAAGCTCACCGACCTCAAGTTCACGCAGCACGAGTCCGTCGAGTCGGCCGACGTGCTGTTCAACTGCTCGCCCCACGGCGCGGCCATGGACAAGATGGAAACGTACCTCAAGCGCGCCGCCAAGGTGATCGACCTCTCGGCCGACTTCCGGCTGCGCGACCCCGCCGTCTACGAGCGATGGTACTCGTCCAAGCACCGCGCCGCGCCTCTCCTGTCCGAAGCGGTCTACGGCATCCCCGAGCTCCACCGGGAGGCGATCCGCGGCGCGCGCCTCGTCGCCACCGCCGGCTGCATCGCGACGAGCGCCATCGTCGCGCTGTACCCGCTGTTCAAGGAGGGGCTGGCCCGCGGGAACGAGGTCCTCGTCGACTCGAAGGTGGGATCGAGCGCCTCGGGTCGAAGCTCGGAGCCCGGCTCGCACCACCCCGAGCGAAGCGGCGTGGTGCGCCCGTACGCCCCCGCCGGCCACCGCCACCAGGCGGAGATCGAGCAGGAGCTTTCGATGCGCGCGCCCGCTCGGGTCCACTTCACCGCGCACGCGATCGAGCTTGTCCGCGGCATCTCCACCACGAGCCACCTGTTCCTGGCAAAGAGCCTGGACGAGAAGGAGATCTGGAAGGTGTACCGTGCCCACTACGGCGAGGAGCCGTTCGTGCGGATCGTCAAGGAACGCTCCGGCCTCTACCGCCTGCCCGAGCCCAAGCTCCTCGCGGGAACGAACTACGTCGACGTCGGCTTTGCCCGCGACCCGCACAGCGAGCGTCTCGTCGTCGTGTCGGCCCTCGACAACCTCGTCAAGGGAAGCGGCGGACAGGCCGTGCAATGCATGAACCTCATGCACGGACTCGACGAGACGACCGCCCTCACGTTCCCGGGCCTGCACCCGAGCTAGGAGCCCCCGATCCATGACGCTTGTCGTGAAACTCGGAGGGGCGGCGGGAGCCGATCCCGAGCCGGTGCTCGCCGACCTTGCCCGTCGACGCGACTGGATCCTCGTCCACGGCGGAAGCGACGACGCCAACCGGCTGGGCGAGCGCCTCGGCCACCCGCCGCGGTTCGTCCAGAGCCCCTCCGGGCACGCGTCGCGCTTCACCGACGCCCAGACGCTCGAGATCTTCACCATGGCCTTGGCGAACCTCAACGCGCGGCTCGTGGCCAGCCTGCGCGCGCTTGGCGCCAACGCGATTGGCCTTTCCGGCGCCGACGGCGGGCTCCTTGTCGCCCGCCGCAAGGAAACCGTCCGCGCCGTGGAGAACGGGAAGACGGTCCTCCTGCGCGGCGACCACACGGGCGTCGTGGAGGACGTCAACGTGGCGCTCCTTTCCACCTTGCTCTCCGCTGGCTATGCGCCCGTCGTGACGTTGCCGGCCGTCACGCGCGAGGGCGTGCTCGTCAACGCGGACGGAGACCGCGTCGCGGCCCGCATCGCCTCGGCCATGAAGGCGCAGACGCTTGTCGTGCTCACGAACGTGCCCGGGCTCCTCGAACGCGTCGACGACCCGGCGTCGCTCGTTCCGCGCTTCACGCGGGCCGAGTTCGACCGGTACGAGGCCTTCGCCGCCGGCCGCATGAAGAAGAAGCTCCTTGGCGCCCGCGAGGCGATCGAGGGCGGCGTGCCGCGCGTCGTGCTGGCAAGCGCCAACGTCGAGCGGCCCGTCGAGAAGGCCCTCGCGGGCGAGGGAACGGTGATCCTGCCGTGACGTCGTTCCGCGAGATCGTCTCGCGCGAGGACGCGCACGAGTCGGGCGTCTTTCCCAAGCGTCCGGTCGCCATCGTTCGAGGGCAGGGCGCCCGCCTGTGGGACGTTGACGGCAAGGAATACATCGACGCGGGCGCAAGCTACGGCTGCATGAACGTGGGCCACGGGAATCCCGAGGTGCTTGCGGCCTTGCGCGAACAGTCCGAGCGCCTCGTGTACGTGCAGCAGACGCTCTACACGCCCCAGCGCGCCAACCTCCTCGAACGGCTCTCCACGCTCTCGCCCGGCCTCACGCGCTCGTTCCTCTCGAACAGCGGCGCCGAAGCCGTGGAGGCCGCCATCAAGTTCGCCCGCGCCCACACGGGCCGAGCCGGCGTCGTGGCCGCCAAGCGCGGCTTCCACGGCCGCACCTTGGGCGCCCTCTCGGCCACGTGGAAACCCGAGTACCGCGAGCCCTTCGAGCCGCTGGTTCCCGGTTTCTCGTTTGCCGCGTACGGGGACGAGGAGGCGCTCAAGCAGGCCGTCACGCGCGAGACGGCCGCCGTCCTCCTCGAGCCCGTGCAAGGCGAGGCGGGCGTCGTCGTTCCGCCTCCGTCGTACCTTCGCGCGGCCGCGCAGATCGCGCACGACGCCGGCGCGCTCCTCGTGCTCGACGAGATCCAGACGGGGCTTGGACGGACGGGGCGTCTCCTCGCGCGCGAGCACTCGGGCGTCGAGCCCGACATCGTGTGCCTGGGCAAGAGCCTCGCCGGCGGGCTTCCGGTCGGAGCGACCCTCCTGCGGCCCGAGATCTGCACGCTGCCCAAGGCCGCCCACGGCAACACCTTCGGAGGGTCCCCGCTCGTCTGCGCGGCCGCCAACGCAACGTTCGCGTACCTGCTGCGGGAGCGGCTGTGGGAACGTGCCGCCACGCTTGGCGAGCGCGCGACAAAGCAGCTCTCCTCCATCGACTCCGGCAAGATCCGCGAGGTCCGCGGCGTCGGGCTCATGCTCGCCGTCGAGCTTCGCGAGAAGGCCGGACCGTTCCTCAGCGCCATGATCGAGCGCGGCGTGATCCCGCTTGCCGCCGGCAGCACGACCATCCGGCTGCTTCCGCCGCTTGTCGTCACCGAATCGGAGATGGATCGCGTCGTTGCGGTCGTCCGGGACGTGCTCGCCGATGGCCGTTGACGCTCGCGCGCTCTCTCCGCCACCCGATCCCGTCGACATGCTCTGCCGTCTCGTGGCGATCCCAAGCCCAACCGGTCAGGAGGAGGCCGCGGCGTCCTACCTCGTCGAAGCCATGCGCGCGCTTGGCTTGAAGGCCGGACTCGACGCGGCCGGCAACCCCGTCGGCATCGCGGGGCGCGGCGACCGCGAGGTTCTGCTCGTGGGCCACGTGGACACCGTGCCCGGGGACATTCCGGTCCGGCTCGAAGCGGGCGTGTTGCACGGGCGCGGCGCCGTCGACGCCAAGGGCGCTCTTGCGGCTTTCGTCGCCGCCGCCTCGCGCTTTGTCGACTCGCCGGAGCTTCGCGTCGTCGTCGTGGGCGCCGTCGGCGAGGAAGGCGACAGCCGCGGCGCGCGCCACCTCGTCGACTCGGGCGCCTACGATCCCGCGGCCATCGTCGTGGGCGAGCCTTCGGGAACCGACGGGATCACGATCGGCTACCGCGGCGCCGTGCGGCTCCTCTACCGGGTCGAGACCGAGGTCGCCCACGCGGGCGCCGCGCACACGAGCGCGCCCGACGCGGCGATCGACTTCGTGAACCGGCTGCGGCAAGCCCTCGACGCCTCGTCGACGCCGCGGTTCGACGCCGCCGGCGTCACCGTGAAACGCCTGGAAACGCGAACCGACGGGCTGACGACGTCGTGCGAAGCGCTCGTGGACGTCCGGACGCCGCCAGGCGTCCTCCCGGACGCCGTCAGGGAGGCGGCGGAGAAATGCGCCGCCGTGGGCCGAGCCGTCGTGCTGGACGCCGAAGAGCCCGTGCTCGCGGGCAAGAACAACGCGCTCGTGCGTGCGTTCCTCGCCGCGCTTCGGGCCGAGGGCCTTGCGCCCCGGTTCGTCAAGAAGACCGGCACAAGCGACATGAACCTCCTTGCGCGCGCCTTCCCAGGCTTGCCCATCCTCGCCTACGGCCCGGGCGACTCGCGGCTCGACCACACGCCGCGCGAGGCCGTCTCGACGGAGGACTACTTGCGGTCCATCCGCGTGGTCGAGGGCGTGCTGCGGAGGCTCGCGAAGCCGGCGACGGGCGAGGGGAACCGGCCCGGCGCCCTACGATGAACATTCATCGCAGGGGGGTTTTTATAACCGCAGCCCGCTGGGGACCGCGATGGCCGAGGAAGGCTCGATCCCCCGCATCATCAAGGGCGGCCTGCGCGACATGGTGAGCGCCGAGGACCTCATCCTCGAGTCCTTCCAAGACCTCGTGCGTGACGAGATCAAGCGCCGCATCCGCGAGCAGCTCGACGCCGACCCGGAGCTTCGCGCCGAGTTCCGCGCGGCCATCGGCATGTTCTTCGAGGCCAAGGTGCAGGAGGCCTACGCGAGCCTGAAGCTGGCCAAGGCCGGCGCCAAGCTTAGCATCGAGATGCTTCCCGAGGACCTTCGCAAGGAGCTCTCGCGCGAGGTCATGGCGACCGTCGAGAAGGAGCTCGGACGGCTCCTCGAGAAGACGCTTTGAAGCGGACCCGTGCCTGCCGCCGTCGCGCGACCCGCTAGCGTCCGCCGGCGTTGGCTTGGACGAAGCCCGCGAGCGCCTGGACGTAGGCGTCGGGGTGCGATAGCTGCGGTGCGTGGCCGGCGCCCTCGAAGGCGTGCCGCTTGGCCTGCGGCAGCGCCTTTGCCAGACGATCGAGGACGGCCGCGAAAAACGGTGGGCTCTGCGTGCCCTGCGAGAGCACCACGGGTCCAGGGTAGCGCGACAGCGCGGCAAGGTCGATCGTCAGGCTTTGGGGATCCCGGCGCTCGTTGCGCCACGTCGCCGCGTTGCGGACGAACGTGTCGCGGACCCGCGCCGGGAGCTTCTCCCATTGGCCGGGGCCGAAGGCGACCGTCTCCACGAACCGGCGCGCGCCGGCCACGACGTCTCCCTCGTCGAGCAGCTGCTCCACCGCCTGCATGCGTCGACCGCTCTCCTCGAGCATCGGCGCAAGCTGCGCGTCGTCGGCAAGCAGGCTCACGGCCGGAGGCTCGTGCACGAAGAGGCCGGCGAAGGCGTCGGGCCGAAGCGCCGCCGCCGTGAGCAGGATGACCGAACCGTAGGAGCTTCCCGCGGCAAACGTCGGCGCGAAGTCGAGCGCGTCCACGAGCGCAAGAAGGTCCTGCGCGTTGCGCACGCGCGGGCCCGAGGTGTCCAGTCCTTCGCTTTGGCTGTGGCCCCGGCGATCGTAGGCCACCGTGCGGAATTGCGCCGAGAGTCCGGGCACGACGAGATCCCATCCGTGGTGGTCGCTCCAGGAGCCGTGCACGAACAGGATCGGCGTGCCGCTTCCGCGGTCCTTCACGAACAGGCGCACGCCGTTGGCCTCGACGAGGGGCATGCGGCGGCATCGACCGACGCCCCGTTCAATCTTCCGCCCGACGGTTGGCGCTAGGTCGAAGGCGTCGTGGCGGTTCCCGCGTATTCGTCGATTGCCATCGTCTTCAGCCGTCCGTCCTTGAACGCGCGGATCGAGTGGACGGCCGCCGTGGCGGCGGCCATGTTCGTGAGGTAGGGGATGTTGAGCTCCACGGCCAGGCGCCGCATCATG
>DATLFM010000095.1 GCA_035541015.1 Candidatus Thermoplasmatota archaeon | reverse complement strand
AGCAGATCGAGCGTGCGACCACGCGGGCACGGGCCAACGGCAGGACGACGCTGATGCCGCACGATCTGTAGACCCATGCTGCCAAGGCCGCAAGGCCGAGGCGGCCCCGCGCCGAAGCGATAGCGAAGGCGCGGGCGGCGCGAACGAGCGCGGCGCCGCCGAAGGCGGCGGGCGCGAGGTTCGCGCTTTTCCGTCCACGCTTTTCGACGAGCGCCCGAGGCGCTCGCTCGGGCGCGAGCGAGGCGCGAGGAGAAAAGGGTGGCACTACTTGGCCGTGATCGTCTCGAGGCCGCTGATGATGTTCCAGATGAGGGTGCGGCCGTGGAGGGGGATGTTGGGGTCGTTGGCAAGCTCGTCGAGGATGGAGACGGCCCCCGAGACCCGGACGTCGAGGGCTTCCTTGTTGTTGAGGAGGAGCTTCTTTGCGTTGTCGGCACCGCGGCGGATGTTGCGGGGCACCGAGGTGTCCTCGATCAATTGATCCATGACGTCGGTGACCTGTTTGAGTTTCGCGTCGGCGGCCATTGAAATCATCTCCGCATCTCCGGGCGCGTGTGCCGGGCTTCCCGGGCGCATTTCGCGGGTAAGCAATCGCGCTTGATAAAGGTTGCCCGCGCCGGGGCGTCTTTAGCGCTTGCGCCGGGCAAGCGCTACGAGTGCCCCCGCGAGAATTAAGCCGATTGGCGCAAAGCCCGGCGTCCGGTCGCGGGGCGGCGGCGTCCCGTTCCCGCCGTCGTCCTCGTCGTCGCCGTTGTCTGTCCGCGGCACCTGGACGATGATCGTGAGGGTCTTTGCGTCGGTGGACGGCGTCGCGCCGGGCGGGTACGTCCCCGCGAACTCGCCCGAGATCACGATGGGAACCGAGTAGGTGCCGGGAGCCAGGGACGCGGGGGCCTGCAGCGCCACGACGCCGGATTGGGACGACTGGGCCTGGTTCTCGAAGCGCGAGGCGAGCGTGAGCGGTTGGGGCACCGTCACGTTGACCTGCGCCGTCGACGGCGGGGAGAAGGTGGCGCGCGTGGCGCCGTTGCCGTTGTTGGTGACCGTGACCGTCACGGTCGCCTGCTGGCCCGGGGACAGCGTCACGGAGCTGCGGTCCGCCCGCACGGCGAGCGAGGCCGCGTAGAGCGCCTGCACGGTGACCGTCGTGGAGTTCGTCGAGTTGGCGAGGTTGGGGTTCGCTTCGGCGTCGACCTCGACCCGGAAGGTGACGGGCGTGAAGGCGGGCGCCTCGGAGGTCGCGCCAAGCGCCAGGATCGCCTCCTGCGAGGCGACGATGCTCGTCTGGCCGGTCGCGGCCGTCCCGTTCACGGGGAAGCACAGGGGAGACTGGACGGCCGGGAGGATCCACGCGGGAAACTCCGCGAGCGTGACGTTGACGCGCGTGGGTTGGTTCGCGGCGTTGGGGCTTGCGTACCGGTAGCTCACGTTGAGCGCGATGCTGGCGCCGCCGTTTGGAACGCCGGGAGCGCCTCCGGGCTCGCAGGCCGTCTCGTTCCCCGGGCTTCCGGGTGTGGGAGCAAGCGTTCCGGGGCGGACGAACACGGACTCGGGCGTCGGCGCTACGGCGATGGACGTCTGGCACAGCGTGATCCCGGAGACGGGGCACTGGGCCACCGGCGGCGGGGGAAGCTGCGCGAGTGCGGGGGCGACGATAAGACCGAGAAGGATTGGCGCGAGGACGGTCGTCGTGGCGCGCATGCGCGGCGCATGGCCGGTACCGTTCATATGCCTTCCGGAGGGCCGTCAGGTCCACGCGTGCTGGCAGCCTGCGCATTCGTAGCGGTTCCGGACGATGCGCATCTGAATGTCGGTGGAGCCGCAGCGCGGGCACCGGAAATACAAAAGAGGCCACAGTCCGCGTCGTTCCACCTGCGGCGCCTCGCGCGGTCCCGGGTCGCGGTGGGCAAACCGCGAGTACCGGTCGTGCTTGCTGCGGCGGTACAGGTGGCGGTTGCACGTGAAATCCGTGCAGTAGTAGTGGACGCCGTCGTCGCTAAGCCAGCAATCGCGGACGGCGCACTTTGGCGGCAGCGTTCTGCCGAAGTACTTCACTTTCCCCTGCGAGCCCACGACGTTCTCCACGCGCCCGCCCCTATCTTGGTCCGTGCGGGGGCCTTCTTATACCTTGCGGCGACGATTCGTCGCGGAGATTCGGGTCGACTCGTCCCGATGGGCTCGAGCCAGCCACATCCAGACGGCGCACGCGGTCGCCAGCAGCGCGAGCACGACAAGGGCCGCGACAAGGGGAGCGGTCACTCCTTGCGCCTCCGTCGCGTCATGCCCACCGCGCCCGCCGCCGCAAGCCCCAAGAACAGGATCGCCGGCGCCGGCCACGACGCCATGGGAACGATGGAGGTCGACTGCGTGGTGGCGCCGCGGGCGTCCAGCGTTCCGTGCATGTCCTGATCGGTGCCCGGGAGGTAGTGGCCGGGGACGTCGCACCAGTATTCCTGCAGCGTCGGGCGGGGCGCGGGGAGCGTCACGTTGAGCCACGTCTCCTGGCCGGGGCGAAGGTCCGGCGTGGAGGCGAACACGACCTTGCCCGGCGCGCGCGCGGGCGCCCATTGGCCGATGTAGAAGTTGTGCGGCGCGTCGCCGAGGTTCCGAACGTGGAAGGCGTACGGCGTGTCGGGCTCGTAGCGCAGCGTCTTGGGAACGATCGTGAAGTCGCGAAGCTCCACCTCGACGACGGTGGCCTTCCGCACGATCAGCCGGCCGGCGGCCTGGTCCTCGCGCTGGATGTCGAAGGTCCCGTCGTGGGCGGGCAGGAAGCGCCACGGCACGGAGGCTCCGGGCGGGAAGCTCGGCGACTCGAGGTTGTAGGGAGCGCCGATGGTCAGGCGCACGGGCGCGCGCCCTTCGTTCGTGACGTTCAGCCGGACCGTTTGACCCTGGTCCGCGCGGATCTCGCCCGGCGAGAGGCGGCCGGAGGCGTCGATCGAAACGGGCGTCTCCTGCAGCGCGGCGGGCGCGGGCCCAAAGCGGCGGTTTTCGCCGGCCGGGAAGACGTGCACGTCCGCGAGCATCGCGCTGTGCGCGCCGCCGCAGTACTCGGCGCACTGCAGGACGTAGGTGCCCGGCTTGGTCGCGCGGAACCACATCGTGTTCGTGGTGCCCGGCATGGCGTCGATCTTCAGCCCGAACTCGCGGACGTACACGGCATGGATGACGTCGGTGCTCGTGATGCGAAGGACGACCGTCTCGTTCTGCCGGACCCACAGCTCGTTGGAGGTCTGCGTGCCGTCGGGGTAGGTGAACGTCCACAGCCATTGCCCGGCGGCCACGTCGATCACGACGTTGTCGCCCTCGGGCGTCCGCTCGATGACGTCGAGCGCCTGGGCCGAGAGCACGGCAAACGTGAGGAAGACGACGACCGGCGGGATCGTCCAGGCGACTTCGAGCGAATGGTTCCCCCGGTGCGTCTCGTGCGTCACTTTTCCTTGCCCGTCCTCGTGCCAGAGAAACAGGTTGAGGAGAAGCCACGCTTCGACGAGCACGAAGACTGCGATGGCGATCCAGAGCACGAGGTAGAACAGGTCCTCGATCCGCTGCTGGGCCGGCGCCACGTTGCCGGCGAACCGGGAGGTCGCAAAAAGGTACAGGCAGAAGGCGACGATCGCGACGAGCGAGAGAAGCACGGCGGCGCGGACGGTGCGCGTCATGGCGGGGTCGAACCCCGATCCACCGGGCGTTCTTCAACCTTTTCCATTGGCAAGCGGCGTCTAGGAAAGTTTTTCTAGGCAAGCCGGTTTCCCGCGATCATGGCCGAGGCCGCCTCCGACGCCCACGGCGAGCACCACGTCGAGTCGCCCTACCGCTCGTCGGGCTGGCGCCGCTGGCTGTTCACGACCGACCACAAGGAGATCGGGGCCATGTACCTGTGGCTCGCCTTCTTCTTCTTCGTCGTCGGCGGCATCCTTGCGATCCTCATGCGCCTGGAGCTTGCCAGTCCGGGGCGCGACCTCCTCTCGCAGCAGGCGTACAACGAGTTCTTCACGATGCACGGCACGACCATGATCTTCCTGTGGACGATGCCGGTGTTCGCGGGCTTTGGCAACTATCTCGTGCCGCTTATGATCGGGGCCAAGGACATGGCCTTCCCGCGCATCAACGCGATCTCCTTCTGGCTGCTTTTCATCGGCGGCGCGCTCCTGTTCGTGGGCGTGCTGAACCCGACGATCGGCCAGGGCGCCGCCGGCTGGACCGGGTACGCGCCGCTGTCCGCCGGCGCCGGCGCCGACGCCGCCGTGAAGCGCCTGGGCATGGACACGTGGATCCTGGGCCTGCACATCCTGGGCGTGGCCTCCACGCTTGGCGCCCTCAACTTCGTCGTCACGATCCTCAAGATGCGCGCTCCCGGCGTCACGTTCCACAACATGCCGCTTATGGTGTGGGCGCAGTTCACGACGGCCCTCCTTCTTGTCTTCGCGACGCCCACGCTCACCGCCGCGCTCACGTTCCTCTGGATGGACCGCAACCTTGGCACGCGGTTCTTCGCGCCGGAGGTGGCCGGGCCCGTCCTGTGGCAGAACCTCTTCTGGTTCTTCGGGCACCCCGAGGTCTACATCCTCATCCTGCCCGCGATGGGCATCGTCTCCGAGGTCATCCCGAAGTTCAGCGGCCGGCCGATCTTCGGCTACAAGGCCATGGCCTATTCGATCCTCGCCATCGGCTTTCTGGGATTCACCGTGTGGGCGCACCACATGTTCGTGACGGGCATCGACGTGCGCGCGCGCATCGTGTTCATGATCAACACCATGATCATCGGCGTGCCCACGGGCATCAAGATGTTCAACTGGCTTGCCACCATGTGGGGCGGGCGCATCCAGTTCCGCGCGCCCATGCTCTTTGCGATCGGCTTCCTGTCGATGTTCCTCATCGGCGGCATCGACGGCGTGTTCCTGGCCTCGATCCCCGTGGACTACGCCCTGTCGGAGACCTACTGGGTGGTAAGCCACATCCATTACGTGCTCTTCGGCGGCGCGGTCATGGGCGCCTTCGCGGGCCTCTACTACTGGTTCCCGCGCATGACCGGGCGCATGTACAACGAGCGCGTGGCCGTGCTGCACTTCCTGTTCACGCTCATCGCCATGAACATGGTCTTCATGGTCATGCACAACCTCGGCGTCGAGGGCATGCCGCGGCGGTACTACGATTACCTGCCCGAGTTTGCCGCCGGCAACCTTCTGGCGACAGCCGGCGCGGTGCTGCTCGGGGCAAGCCAGCTGCTGTTCTTCGGGAACATCCTTTGGAGCCTCCGCAATGGTCCCGTCGTCGCGGGCGACCCGTGGGGCGGCGAGGTGCGGCCCGAGTGGCGCAACTGGCGCCCGCGCCCGTCCGCTCCCGGCGTGCCGGCGGCCGCCGTCGGCGCGCTTTCCGCCACGCCCCTGCCCCCGGAGCGTGATCGCTGATGGCCGCCTCGCACACCCGGCACGCGCACGAAGAGGAGCTCAACCTGCCGCACGGAAGCTCGACGCCCATCGTGGCGGCGGCGGCGATCGGGCTTCTGTACATCGGCGTCATGCTCGCGCCCAAGGGCTACCTGTGGCTTCTGGCGCCCGGCGTTCTCCTGGGGCTCTACGCGGTCTACGTCGTCTCTCGCGAGGACGCGACCTGGTGGGAGCACCGCGTGGGAACGGGCCACCCCAACACGTGGTACGGCATCCTCTTCCTGCTCGGGACCGAGGTCATGCTCTTTGGCGCGCTGTTTGCGAACTACTTCAACGGCCTTGCAATCCAAGGCGCGGCCTGGCATCCGCCGGCGGGCGTGCACATGCCCGTCGAGATCGTGGGCATCAACACAATCATCCTCCTGGCCAGCGGCGCGACCATGCACGTGGGCCACGGCGCCATCCGCCGCGGCGACCGAAACGGCATGGTGAAGTGGTGCCTTGCGACGATCGTCCTCGGATCGATCTTCATCGCCGTGCAGGTGAAGGAGTACCTCGACCTCTTCGCCGAGGGCATGACCGTCGACTCGGGGCCGTTTGCGAGCGCCTTCTACGCGCTCACGGGAACCCACGGCGCCCACGTCATCGGCGGCTTGGCTCTCATCGCCATCGTCACATGGCGGGCCATGCAGGGCAACTTCGACGAGCGGCGCCACGCGGCCGTCGAGGTCACGGCCGTCTACTGGCACTTCGTCGACGTCGTGTGGGTCGTTCTGTACGCCGTCGTGTACCTTCGCCTGATCTAGCGCGGCGGTCCCGCCGGCCGGCGCTTTTCGCTACCGCAAAGAAGCGCCGAGAGTGTCCTTCCCGAGGTACGGACGCAGCGCCGCGGGCACCTCGACCGTCCCGTCGTCGCGTTGGCCGTTCTCCAGGATGGCCACGAGCGCGCGCGAGGTCGCCACGGCCGTCGAGTTTAGCGTGTGGGCCACGCGCTTGTCGCCGCCGGCCTTCCCCGCGCGGATCTTCAGCCGGCGCGCCTGGTAATCGGTGCAGTTGCTGCAGGACACGACCTCGATGTATTTTCGCTGGCGCGGGCTCCAGGCCTCGATGTCGTACTTCTTGGCGGCCACCGTGCCGATGTCGCCCGTGCAGACGTTCACGACGCGATAGGGAATCGCAAGACGCCGGAAGATCTCCTCCGCGTTCTGGCGGATCTCCTCGTGGATCGCCCACGAGTCGTCGGGATCGCAGAAGACGAACTGCTCGATCTTGTTGAACTGGTGCATGCGGAAGAGTCCGCGCGTGTCCACGCCGTGCGCTCCGATCTCGCGTCGGAAGCACGGGGAGATGCCGGCCAGGCGCAGGGGGAGCGCATCCTCGTCCAAAATCTCGCCCGCAAACATGCCGCCAAGCGGGTGCTCGCTCGTGGCGACGAGGTAGAGGTCCTCGCCCTCGATCTTGTACATGACCTTCTCGAAGTCCGCAAGGTCGGTCACGCCTTCGTACGGCGCCCGCCGCATCATCACGGGCGTGAGGACGGGCGTGAAGCCCCGCTCGGCGAGAAGGTCGAGCGCGAAGCGCTGGAGCGACAGGTCGAGAAGCGCCAAGTCGCCCTTGAGAAAGGCGAAACCCGAGCCTGCGATCTTGGCGGCGCGCTCGAAGTCGGCAAGGCCCAGGCGCTCGGCGAGCTCGCCGTGGTGGATCGCGCTTGGGTTCTCGCGGGGCGCGCCCCACGTGGCGACCACTTGATTCTCCGAGTCGTCCTTTCCAAAGGGCACGCTCTCGTGGAGGAGGTTTGGAAGGCGCATCGCCAGGCGGTCGAGCTCAAGCCGCAGCGCCTCGACGGTGGTTTCGGCGGCCTCCAGCTCCTTGGGCAGCGCCTGCGAGCGCGCAACCGTGTCGGGCGAAGGGGCGTGTCCTGCCTTCTTGGCTTGGCCGATCTCGGCTGCCAGCTTGTTGCGGTCGGCCCGCACGCGCTCCACCTTGGACGTCGCCTCCCGCCACTGCCGGTCCACGGTTCGGATCTCCTCGAAGCGCGCGAGGACCTCGGCGTCCTGCCGCCGGGCGAGGTTGTCGCGGACCGTCTCCGGCTTCTCCCGGATGAGGCGGATGTCGAGCATGGATGCGCCCGTACCACGGTCGCCGAATATGTACTTGACCGGCCGATTGGAGGAGGCCGTCAGGCTTTAATACGGGAAACGGCTTCGTCGCCCCCGTCGGGCGAGGTTCCCGCCGCAACGGCGGCCCGTGCAACGGGTGAACCGCGGACCCCGGCCCCAAAGGGATGATTCACATGGCAAAGGCCGCGCAAGCCTCGCGCACGGTTCAGAAGAAGGTCAAGGACAAGTGGAAGGCCAAGCAGTGGTATCGGCTGCTGGCACCCAAGCTCTTCAACGAGACGCCAGTCGGCGAGGCCATCGCCGACGAGCCCGAGAAGCTCGCGGGGCGCATCGTCCAGGCGACGCTTCAGGACCTCACGGGCGACTTCAGCAAGATGCACGTCAAGGTCCACTTCAAGGTCGTGGACGTGCACGGCACGGACGCCAAGACGCGCTTTGTGGGCCACGAGCTCACGAGCGACTACCTGCGCCGCCTCACGCGCCGCAAGCACAGCAAGATCGACATGGTCGTGGACGTGCAGACGAAGGACGGCTTCCTCATCCGCGTGAAGCCCATGGCCATCACCGAGAAGCGCGCGCAGGCCTCCCAGGAGACGGAGATCCGCAACCGCGCGACCGAGGTCATCCGCCGGGCGGGAACCGGAAAGAGCATCTCCGAGTTCGTGCGCGACATCCTCTCGGGCGACCTTGCGATGGAGATCTACAAGGTGGCCAAGCCCATCCTGCCCGTGAAGCGCGTCGACATCCGCAAGTGCGACGTCCTCAAGGAGCCGGCCGGGCCCATCGAGGAGGTCGAGATCTTCCCCCAGGAGACGAAGACGACGCCCAAGGAAGTCGTCGCCGTGGCCGCCGGCGGAAGCGAGGTATCGCAGTCCGCGCCGGCCCCCGAGCGGGCCGAGGAAGAGCTCACCGAGGAGGAGCGCGTCGCCGAGGAGCGGGCTCCCGAGGAAGAGCTGTAGGCCCGCGCGGCCATGAGCGAGCTTCTCGCGCACGCGCTCTTGGCGATCGAGGTCGCCATCGTCGCGTGGTTTGCCGTGCTTGCCTACCGCAAGAGGATGCTCTCGCTGTCGGCCGCCGGCGTCGCCTTCGTGCTGGGCCTTGCGATCGTCTTCTCGACGAACGTCTTCTGGCTCCTGCTCATCGTGAGCTTCCTTGCCGTCTCGGCCGTGGCGACGCGCTACCGGTACGACGAGAAGCGCAAGCGCGGGACGGCCGAGAAGCGCGAGGGCGTCCGGCGCATCCGGAACGTCCTTGCCAACGGGCTTGCCCCGACGCTTGTGGCCGTGGCCGCGCCCACCGTGATCGTACCCAACTTCGGACCCGAGGTGGCCAACCTCGCCTTCGTGACGGCCATTGCGGTGGCCGCGGCGGACACGCTTGCAAGCGAGATCGGCTCGCTGTCCGACCGCGTCTACATGATCACGACGGGGCGGCCCGTCCCGCCGGGCACGGACGGCGGCGTCTCCCCGCTGGGCCAGGCCGCGGCGCTGGCGGGCGCCGGCATCATCGCGGCCCTGGGACTCCTCTTCCTGGGCGTCTTGCAGCCCCTTTTCTTCGGAACGGGCCTGCCGCTTGGCTGGCAAAGCCTCGCCATTCCGGTCCTCATCGGGTTTCTTGGCTGCCAGATCGATTCGGTCTTGGGAGCCTTCTTTGAGTTGAAGGGCCTCATCAACAAGGAGGAGGTCAACATCTTGGCGATCACGCTTGGGGCCGTCGTGGCCCTCGCGTGGGGAGTGAGCGCATGAGCCCCGAAGGCGCCCCGAGCACGCGACGGCGCGTGCTCCTGTGCATCCTCGACGGCTGGGGGATTGGCACCGGCGGTCCGGAGGACGCCTTTGCCGCCGCCAAAGCGCCCACGCTCAAGGGGTGGCTCGCCTCCGCGCCCGTCGCGCGCCTGTCGGCAAGCGGTCGTTCCGTCGGTCTTCCCGACGGCGTCATGGGCAACAGCGAGGTGGGCCATCTTGCCATGGGCTCGGGGCGGGCCGTGGACCAGGATCTCGTTCGGATCGACGAGGCGATCGCGGCCGGTGCGCTTGCCGCCGTGCCCGCGCTTGCCGCCGCGTTCGAGAAGGCGAAGGTCAAAAGCGCGCGCCTGCATCTCCTGGGCCTTCTCTCGGACGGCGGCGTCCACAGCCACGAACGGCATCTCCACGCGCTCCTGTCGGCCGCCGCGGCGGCGGGCGTCCCCCGCGTCTACGTCCACGCCGTGCTGGACGGCCGCGACACGCCTCCGCGCTCGGCGGGAACGTACGTCGACCGCCTGCGGCAGGCCCTCGCGCGTGCCGGGACGGGTCGGATCGCAACGGTGGGCGGCCGCTACTACGCCATGGACAGGGACAAGCGATGGGATCGCGTCAAGCTCGCGCACGACGCGCTCGTGGCAGGCCGCGGCCTGGCCGCCGCCGATGCCGCCGCGGCCCTGGCGGAGGCGTACGCGCGGGGGGAGGACGACGAGTTCGTCAAGCCCACGGTGCTCGACGCAGAGGGCACGCTGCGCGACGGCGACGTGGTCGTCCTGTTCAATTTCCGGCCCGACCGGGCGCGGCAGGTGACGCGCGCGCTTGCCGAGGAGACGTTCGGGGAGTTCGAGCGCCTTGCGCGGCCCCGCGTGCACATCGTGACCATGACGCGGTACGACGCGTCCTACGCCGTGGACGTCGCGTTTCCGCCGCAGGCGCCCCGCGGCGTCGTCGGCGAGGTCGTCGCCGGCGCGGGCCTCTTGCAGCTTCGGATCGCGGAGACGGAGAAATACGCCCACGTCACGTACTTCTTCAACGGCGGCCGCGAGGAGCCGTTCGCCGGCGAGCGCCGGATCCTCGTTCCCTCGCGGCGCGTCGCCACGTACGATCTCGTCCCGGAGATGAGCGCGCGGGAGATCACGGCCGAGCTGCGAGCGGCGCTCGCCGCGCCGACGCCGCCGGACCTCGTCGTCCTCAACTTCGCGAACATGGACATGGTGGGCCACACCGGCCACTTCGCTCCCGCCGTCGCAGCCTGCGAGGCGGTCGACGCGTGCCTTGCCGAGCTTGTGCCCGAGGCGCGGGCCCGGGGCTACGACGTACTCGTCACGGCCGATCACGGGAACGTGGAGAAGATGCGGACGGCCGACGGCGTCCCGCACACGGCGCACACGGAAAGCCCCGTCCCGGCGATCTTGCTTTCGGACGGCCGCGCGCGCTTGCGGCCGCACGGGGAGCTTGGCGACGTGGGCCCCACGGTGCTCTCGCTGCTGGGCCTCCCGATCCCCTTGGAGATGACCACCAAAAGTCTTCTCTTGCCGAGCGCAAACGGCAAAGCCTAAGGGCATTCTCGGCGCTCGATAAAAGCGGGATGTGCCGTTGCCCTTCGACAAGCGCACGCTGATCATGCCCCAAGGCACGCGCTTCGAGGAACGGACCGTCGTCACGCGCGGCGACCTCATCGTCGCCGACGGCGGATCCACCGAGTTCGGTTTCCGGACCGACGGCCGCATCTTCCTTGGCGAGGGCGTCGCCGTGGGAGGCGCCCTCTGGGCCGCGGGGGACGTTCGCGCGGACCTCTTCTGCCGCCTCGCAGGCGACGTGGAGGCGGGCGGCTCCTGCTACCTCGGCGAGAAAACCCGCGTCGAGGGGAAGCTCTCCGTCGCGGGCGATCTCGACGTAGGCGACGACGTCGCCATCGCCGACGGGTTCGAGGCGGGCGGCTGGATCAACATCCGAAACCCCATCCCCATGGTCGTGTACGTGTTCCTCTACCTGCTGCAGCTCATGGGCCAGGGAAAGAGCGAGGAGGTGGAGCGCATCCTGCAGGAGCTTGAAACCGGCGACGCGGACGTTCCCATCGCCGTCTCCGAGGTCTTCTTCTTCCTCCCCCCCGGCTCGACGCTTGGGCTTCAGAACTCCGTCGTCAAGGGAAACCTCTTCGCCTCCGCCGAGTGCCGGATCCTCGGAAACTTCGCCGTCGAGGGCAACGCCGTGCTGGGCGCGAGAACCAGCCTCCACGGCGCGCTCCGAAGCGACGGCGACGTGCGCCTGGAGGACGGGGCCAACGTGGGCGGCGACCTCGCCTGCCGCGGCGTCCTTGCCGTGGGCGACGGGTGCCGCATCCTGGGCAACGTCACGGCCCGGCGCGTGGAGATGCACGCGGGCGCCAAGGTCGAAGGGACGATCCAGGCGCGGGAGGGCATCAAGTTCGTCTCGCGCGAGATGGCCCAGATGCAGCAGAAGGTGCAGGACTTCCGCGAAGGCAGGGTCGAGGTGCAGGGGATTCTCTAGGCCCATGCTGCGCCGCGGCAAGTCAAAATAGATCCATCGTCATGGGCTCGCCGAGCATGCACGACGTTTCGAACGGCGCGTACTGGGTGCAGCTGGCAGGCGCCCTGTTCGTGGTCGCGCTGGGGGCTTTCGTCGCGTCCCTCCGTCCGCGCACGCGCCCGAACCTCGCGTTTGCCGTCTTTGCCATCGCTTTTGGCGGTCAATTCGCCCTGACGAACCTGGGGTACCTCGTCCTGGACAAGTCGCCCAGCGACGCCGATTCGGTCTTCGAAGCCTTGCGCCTCCTTCTGCGGTGGGCGGCCGTCATGGCGCTCGCTGCCGTGGCGCTCGTGTTTCCGACGCAGCTTCGGCGGGACGAACGACGGCTCCTGGCGTTTCCGGCGGGTTTGACGGCGCTTTTCCTGCTCGCCAGCGCGTGGGTCGCCGGGTCCGTCACGTCGACGACGTTGGGTGCCGCCTCGCTTCTTGGATTCCTTGCGACGTTGGCCGTGCTTGCGGGCCTCCATGCGTTGTTTGCCCTTCGGTTCGCCGCCGCACCCGATCCGCGTTCGGCGCAGCTTCTCGGGTACGTGGCCGGCGCGCTTGCCTTGTACTCGGCGTTCGTGGCGACCTCGGGTCCGGAGTCCACGCGCGCAAATTCCCTCCTTTCGCCGGATCCTCTTGCACAGGCCTACTACGGTCTTCTGTCCGCGTGCATCCTTTTGGGCGCCTTCCTATGGATCTGGGCCACGGTGCGTGGACAAGCCCCGCAGACGGCCCGCAACGTCGCGCTTCTCACCTTTGGGGTCATGCTCGCCGGGCTCGCGTACGTCGCGAGCGGCCTTGACGTGGGGGCCTTGGGGGTCGTCCGCATTCTTGCCGTGGCCGTCCTCGCGTACGCCATCCTGAAGCACCAGCTTCTCGGGATCGACGTGAAGGTTCGCTGGACCATCAGCAAGTCCACCGTCGCGGCCATTTTCATCACGGTCTTCTTTCTGACGAGCGAGGCCGCGCAGGTCGTCTTTGCCACGGAGGACAACGAGTACTTCGGGATCGCGGCGGCTGGACTTCTCGTCTTTGCCCTTGCGCCGCTCATGCAGTTTGCCGAGCGGGTCGCAAATGCGGCCGTGCCGGTCGCCGGCTCGGACGCGTTGCCGCGGGCGGCCGCCGAGCCGGAGGAGATGTATCGCGGCGCCGTCCGTCTTGCCCTGAGGGATCACCTCCTCACGCGCGAGGAGGAGCGCGCCTTGTTCCGCCTTGCGCGAGGCCTGTCGCTCTCCCCCGACCGGGCGCACGAGATCCTCGTCGAGGTCGAGCGCGAAGCGGCGCGAGGCCACGTCCGCGGGACCGGCCGCTAGGAAACGCCATCCCGAAACAGGGTCCGCGGGGTTCCGCGCGAGGGAACCCCGTCTGGCTCGCAGACAACGGGCGGAACCGCGAAGAAACGCTTATGCGGGAATTGGGTACTCGCCCGTCGTGGCCTCGGCGCTGGAGCTTCTCAACCTCGTCTTTGCCGTCGGGACGGTGGCCATCGCGCTTGCGCTCCTTGCCTTCAACCGCACCCTCCCGTCGGTCCTCCTCTTCGTGTTCCTGCTCGGATGGGGGCTCTCGGGGCTCGCCGAGGCGGCAGCCTCGTTCGCGGGCTTGTCGCTTGTCACGATGTGGGCGCTTGTGATCGCGGTCCACTTTTGGATCCTCGCCGCGATGATTGCCTTTGCCGTCGTCTACCCCAACCTCGTGCTCACGCGCGCACGCAAGGCTTCGCTTGCGGCGCTGGCCTTGATCGCCTTTGCGGGCTTCTTCCTTTCCGCGCCCATCGCCGAGGCCATCGTGACCGGCGGCGGGGCGCTTACGCCCGCGGGCAAGACGTTCCTCTTTGGCATCACGGCGTCGGGCTATCCCGTCGCGGTGCTTCTCCTGGGCCGGCGCTGGCTTGCAAGCCCGCCGGGCGACTACCGCACGCAGGTCGCCTGGGGTCTGCTGCCGATCGCCTTCTGGAACTTGCACGACGGCCTGGGCTTCGTCCTGTATCCGACGTTCCTGGGGGCGCGCCACGGGCCGTCGTGGATCTTCTCCGACCCCCTCGTCGCCGCCTTGGGCGTCGCGGTCCTGGCAAGCGTCCTTTTCACGGGCCTCGTCTGGGCCACGGCGCTCGCGCGTTTCCTCCGGGGCTCGCGCGCCTCCGACGACCGCGCGCTCGCGCTTGTCCTGTTGTACGCCCTGCCCATCACCTTCGTGCAGGTCCTCCAACCAGGATACGGCCACTTTGCCGACGTTCCTAAGTACCACCTCATCGTCGATTACCTCGTCGTGCCGCTCATCGTCTACGGGGTCCTTCGCCACCGCGTCGTCGACATCGACCTCAAGGTCAAGTGGAGCATCCGCCAATCCACGGTGGCGGCGTCTTTCCTCGCCGTTTTCTTCGTCGTGAGCACGGTTGCGCAGGAGTTCCTCGCCGACCAGTTCGGCTGGTTGATGGGGGGGCTTGCCGCCGGCGCGCTCCTGTTTGCGCTCGCCCCGTTGCTGCGCTTTGCCGATCGCTTCTCGTCTGCCGCCGTTCCGCACGTCAAGAACGAGGCGGACTACCTCACCTACCGCCGCTACCAGATCTACAAGGTCGCGCTCGAGGGCACGCTTCGCGACGGCGTGCTGAGCCCCGCGGAGACGGCCGCCCTGTCGAACCTCCGGACGGAGCTTGGGTTGACGATGGAGGACCACGTGGCGCTCGAAGGGGAAATGAGCCGGCGGGCGGCGGTGATGGCGGCGTGACGCTGACGGGAGCGGCGACTTGACCTTCGTCTGGACGTGGCTTGGCGCATACCAAGCCGCGGTCACGGTCGCTTCGATCGTGATCGCGCTTGTCGCGTGGCGGACGCGTCCGGAACGTTTTCAGAACCGGTCCGAGGCAGCGAGGTTCTCGCCACGTCTTTCCAACAGAAAGTATGAAAGCCCACGGGACATCCGTCCGTTCGCGGGAAACCGTGGATGAGGAGTCATCCGTGACCATGACGACCGGAGAAGTGCGCGAGATGCCACAGATCAAGTCTGTCGACCTTCCGACGGGTGCGACGCTCCAATACGCTGAGCAGGGAGATTCCGCTGGACGGCCCGTGCTGTTCTTGCACGGTTTCAGCGACTCCTGGCATTCGTTCGAACCGCTCATGCGGCATTTGCCAAGCGCCATCCGCGTGTTGGCCCCCACGCAGCGAGGCCACGGGGACTCAAGCCGTCCCGAGAGGCACTACCGCCCCGCCGACTTTGCGGCCGACGCGGCGGCGTTCTTGGACGCACTCGACGTCCCGGCCGCCGTCGTCGTAGGCCATTCCATGGGCGGAACGATTGCCCAACGCCTCGCGATCGACCATCCCCGTCGCGTCTCTGCGCTCTGTCTGGTGGGCGCGTTCCACAGCCTGGCCAACAGCAAGGCCGCCCAGGAGCTTGCGGGAGTGATCGAGCAAATGGAGGGTCCTGTCGACCGGGATTTCGTGCGCGAATTCCAAAAGAGCACGATCATCCGGCCGGTGCCGCAGGCGTTCTTCGAGACCGCTGTGCAAGAGAGCATGAAGATGCCGGCGCGCGTGTGGAAAGGCGTGCTGGCCGACATGCGCGACGACTTCTCGTTCGATCTGCACAAGATTGCAGCGCCGACTTTGCTCGTCTGGGGCGAGCAAGATGGGTTCGTCCCGCGAAGCGATCAAGATGCACAGCTTGCCGCAATCCCGGGCTCGCGGCTCAGGGTTTACGAGGGCACGGGCCACGCGGTTCACTGGGAACAGCCGGAACGCTTCGCAAGGGATTTGATGAGCTTCATGGAAGAGAAGCCCAACTGAATCGCCGTGGCGCCCGCGACAGCCGCTAGAACCGCGCGAGCGACGTCGGCATGCACGTTTGGTCGTAGTCGGCTTGGCGCATGTAGATCTGCCCATCGTGGGGCTGCCACGCGCCGGGAAGCCACTGGTACGCCTCCGCGAGGCCCGCC
>DATLFM010000094.1 GCA_035541015.1 Candidatus Thermoplasmatota archaeon | reverse complement strand
GCCCAAAGGTGCGTGCAATGGCTCGATGGACGCGCAAGATCGGCACTATTGCAATGGTCGTTGCGGTGTTTGCAGGGGTTCTGCCGGTGCTGACGCCGTTCCCGGGCGTCACCGCGGATTCGGCGACGGTCGCCGAGGCCGTGTTGCCGACGGGGCGTGACCTGACCAGCGCCATCTGGGATGGAGAGAACGCCTACATCTTCGGTGGATGGATTTCGAGCCCTTCTAGTCGTCTGGACGAAATCCTCCGCTACAACTCTGCCACGGACAGCCTCACGACCTTGAGCGCCACACTTCCCATCAAGGGAGAGGGCACGAGCGCGGTTTGGGACGGAACCAACGCGTACATCTTCGGCGGCGACAGCAACAGCGGCCGTCTCGACAAGATCGTCCGGTTCAACCCGGCCACACATGCCGTCACAACCATGAGCGCCAAACTTCCCAGCATGCGAGATGGCACGAGCGCGGTTTGGGACGGAACCAACGCGTACATCTTCGGAGGCTACGACGGCAGCAACCTTCTCAATCAGATCGTCCGGTACAACCCCGCCACGAACACCGTCACGGCCATGAGCACCACACTCCCAAGCGCCAGGTTTTTAACGAGCGCCGTGTGGGACGGCACGAACGCCTACATCTTCGGAGGTTGGATCGGTGGAAGCCCTATTAATGAGATTGTCCGATACAACCCATCCACAAACATGGTCACGGTGATGAGCGCGACACTGCCGAGCAGCCGCTACGGCACAAGCGCGATCTGGGACGGAGCCAACGCCTACGTATTCGGGGGCGGGAGTTGGGGTGGGTACGCTGATCGGATCTTCCGATACAACCTCGCTCCTGCCGCGCCGGGGGGCCTCGTAGCTTCACCGGGTCCCGGCGCAGGGCAGATCACCCTGTCGTGGGCGCCGCCTGCGAACAACACGTACTCGGTCCTTTCCCATTATCACGTCTACCGAAGTCAAACCCCGGGGGGTCCAGTCGAGCAGATTGCGGAGATTGGAACTGAGACCTCGTTTGTCGATTCGGGGTTGCCGAGCGGCGCGACGCGCTATTACCGGGTTTCGGGAGTCAACGCCGGCCGCGACGAGGGACCCATGAGCAATCTGGCAGGCGCGCGGACGCATGCTGCGCCATCGGCTCCCTCGGCGCTTGTGGCCACCCCGTCCGACGAAAACGTTTTCCTCACGTGGCAACCCCCCGCGTCAAATGGCGGGCTTCCGGTCAGCAAATACCATGTCTACCGCGGGACCACCCTCGGCGGTCCCAAGGAGTTTATCGGTGAGCGGATGCATGTGACCGACTGGTTCCCTTGGATCTATGATCGCGATTGCCCCGTGATTCAGACCTGCGTATATGTCGTGACCGCCGTCAACGAAGCGGGCGAGGGCGCTGCGTCCAACGAAGCCATCGCGGTGGGCCTTCTCCCGGCGTCGAACACCTGCGTCCCGTACAATCCGCAAGCCTTGACGAACGCCTGCTTCCGGCTGGAATGGACCACCACGACCGTCTCGCGCCCCCATCCAAGCGCCGACCCGCGCGTGGCGCCCGGCGGAGGCGTTTGCATCGTGGGAAACGTGTGCGCGCCCGGCATCGATCCCCGGGTCACGGTCGGCAGCAAGGATGAGACCTTGCAAAGGCCGGGAATCCAAGGCTACTTCGAACTGACCTTTGCATGCGGAATCCTTCCACAGTGCCGTTTGCAGACCTGACGAGATGGCCAAGGTTCGGATTCGATCTGTGCTCAAACAAGCTCGAGTCTACTGAATGTAGCTTGCGTCCCCGATGCCAAAGCTCTTGTCGATCTCGAGGTGCAACGCTTCGGGCCGCCACGTGACGTCCGGGAAGACGAGATTGGGGAAGAACTCCTCGATGTTGCCGGCGATGCGCGTGGCGACGTGCTCGGGACCAAAGACCGCCTGCGAGACGCGAAGCGCAAGCTCGCGCGTTCGCCGCTCGTCGAGGACGCCAAGCGTGTGGATGTACTCGTGCAGGAGCACGTGGAACGCGTACGCGTTGTACAGCTCGGGCCGCGTGTCGCGGATTCGAAGCAGCGGCAGCTTGTTCATGACGATGTAGTTGCTGCCGACGTAGTGGAAGCCGCCGAAGAAGCCGCCGGGCGCGTTGCCAAGGTCGGCAAGCGCGAGCATGAGCCCCGCGCGCTCTTGTTTTAGCACCTGCGCGGCGGCGCGCTTGACCACCTCGAAGATCTCCGCCAGGCTTGCCGCTTGGTCGAGCCGGGCCGCCAACCGTGCGTTCACGCGAGGTCATGGGGTCCCGCGGCGGCATAAAGACTGGGTTTGCGGCCGGCCGCCTCCCACGATTCCTGCGCAATTGCGCAGTAAGACTTCCGGCGCTCCGGCGGGAACCTATTTGCGCGCGGCGGCGTTGACCTTCGCGTGTCCTCGCCCTGGCCCCGCGCCCACGCGCACCTGTCCCGCCGCGACGCGCGGCTTCGCCCCGTCGTCCGCACGGTGGGCCCGGTCCGTCTCGCGGTCGAGCGCAACCGCTTCCAGGCGTTGGCCGAGTCCATCCTCTACCAGCAGCTTGCCGGCGCCGCCGCCGAATCCATCGTGCGCCGCGTGCGCGAGGCAAACGGGGGGCGGTTCCCCGACGCCGCGGAGCTTCGCGCCCTCTCCGATCGCCGGTTGCGCGCGTGCGGCGTGAGCCCGCAGAAGCTGTCGTACCTGAAGGCGCTCGCGCGCGAGGTGGACGACGGCTTGCTCGATCTCTCGCGGCTTTCGCGCGAGGACGACGAGGCCGTTGTCGAGCGGCTCGTCGAGCTTCCCGGCATCGGGCGGTGGACGGCGGAGATGTTCTTGATTTTCAGCCTCGGGCGCCCCGACGTCCTGCCCGTGGGCGATTACGGCGTGCGCAAAGGCATGCAACGGCTCTACGGGCTCCGCGCGCTGCCGCTTCCCGAACGCATGCGCGAGATCGCGGAGCCGTGGCGCCCGTACCGCTCCGCGGGATCGTGGTACCTCTGGCGAAGCCTCTCGCCGACGGTCCGCGCCGAATCGTAGCCGCCAAGCCGCGCTCTAGGCTAGGTGAAAAGCGTCCAGACGAGGTACGCGGCGAAGGCGACGAACACGACGCCGCTTGCCGCCGCAAAGATGGGGATCGCGCGCGCCGCTTTTTGCGTCGCCAGCACGACGGCGCCGGTGAACGCAAACGAGTAGGCGACGAGCGCGCCAAAGAATCCCGCGAAGACGGCGATCCCGTGCTCGGCGAACAGATGCGTGCCGACGCTCACCCACCAGGCGAGGTTCATGGGCGACGTGATGGCAAGCGCGTAGCCCGCCGCAAAGCCGCCGCCAAGCAGGCCCAACGAGGTGAGGCGGCGCGACCAGGGCCGAGCCGCGACGACCGGCCGCGAAGGGTCCGGCGGCCCGGTGCGCGCGGCGCGGAACGCTCCCACGGCCAGGTACACCATGAGCGCGGCGCCCGCGGCGGCGAGCGCTTTCATCGCCCAAGGATGCGCGACGAGAAGCGGAACCACGCCCACTCCGACGAAGGCCGCGTGCGTGGCATCGGCGCAGATCGCCCCGAAGGGGACGAACACGCCGGGCCAGAACCCGTGCTCGGCCGCGCGGCGCATCGAGAAGGCGAGAACGGGGCCCGGGGGCGCCGCGAGCGAGAGGCCAAGGCCGGCGCCAAGCAGGATCGCGTACGCGGGCTCCGCCATGCCATCACGGAGTCTTGCCCGCGGCGGGCGCCACGCGATTCACGCGGCCCGTGTCGTTGTCGTACAGGAGCCCAAACACCTCGACGTCCTGCGGGACGTACGGGTGGCGGCGGAGAATCTCCACCGAGCGCCGGACGTGCTCCTCGGGATCGTGGAAGCCGCCCAGCCACCGCTGGAAGTCCGGCCGCATGGCCTCGTGCAGCGGCACGCCCGCGCGCCGGGCCAGGCTGTGGGCGATGCGGAACTCGCCGCGGCCCACGACGGTCATGCCGCATTTCGTGTGCCCCAGGATCGCCACGTGGCGCACTTCGAGGAGGTGGATCGCCACGACGAGGCTGCGCAGCGTGCCGTCGTCGAGGACAGGGCCCGCGTTCCGGACGATCTTCGCGTCGCCGTGCGAGAGGCCCAGCACCTTCTCCACGTTGTAGCGCGTGTCCATGCACGCGACCACGGCCAAGTGCTTGGCGGGCACGGCCAGAAGCTCGCGGTCGTGCGGGTCCCAGTCGTTGGCGACAAAGCGCGCGTTGCCCTCGAGGAGCTCGGAGACGATGGACACGTGCAGGCCATGGTCCGCGCTGGCTTAAGCCTCACCGTAGGGGCGCCCAAGCGTCAATGGACGAGCCGAAATGCTGGGCGCCTAGCGGAGGGGGAATACGACCCACGCCTCTGGCTCTTGTCCGTCCAGCGCGTGCGGAGGGTTCGGCACCGGACGCGTCGCGTAGTAGTAGATGCACCAAATCAGATAGAAGGCGGCCGCGGGCGGTACCACGAGGCCGAAGAACCCCCACAGGACCATGTAGTACACGACGGGCTTGTCGGACTCGCAATACAGTACGTAGTGCCACAGCGACGATTCGCACGGTGGCCCGCGCGGATTCTCGCAGCGGAAGATGGTGGACACGAAAACGCTCCCGGTGCCGGTCGCGGGTTTTCCACCGCCGTTTGCGCGTTTTGCCGTAACGTAGGATGGTTCGACCGCGCGTCAGCCGGAACCGAGAGAAGCATGGCGCTGCGACTTCCGGAAAAGGACTGTGAGGGGCCCGCGTTGGCGGGCCCGCTCGCGGTTGCCTAGCAGGAGGCCAATGGCTTCCTTGCCAAGGAAGGAACCTCCGGAGGACCGTTATATCTTTCGGGGCTATTGGGCCGCCGGGAGCAAAATAGGTGATATGCTCCCACGCCCCGGTCGCCTAGCAGGTAGGGCGCTGGTTTCAGGAACCAGTGGCGTACTTGCCTCACGGGTTCAAATCCCGTCCGGGGCGCCAAACTCATGAAGGATCTGACGGGCGCTTCGCCTGAGAACCTCGGCCGCTTGTTCAACGCTCTTGCGATGAGAGGGATGATACGTCGCAACGACGCGGCGGTTCCCCCACAACCAGCTGTCATATGGCCCTACTTTTGGGAGGCCCGCTAATTGCTGCAAGAGATTGTTGACCTCCGCGCCACCCGCAAGAACGATTGAAGGGTCGATCGTTTCGACTTCGCGAAGAATCAGGTCGCGATCACGACTGACGGCTTCCTTGACCTTACGTGATTCTGCGGATGATTTCCCTGCCTCTTTCTTGAGGTTCATGAACGCGATCTGTTTCAGAACTTGGCGCGCGTCTCGTCGGGCATCCTCTGAATCCGGATATCGTGTGTTTGGATCCACAGTGAGAATCTGTGACCAGTGCGCGATGTTCGTGTCGAAACCTACTCTTCGCCTCGCTGTCCACGTCTTTTCTGGGTCGAGACGAACCCTCATGTCAATCGCATCTTGGTCGCGTACGTTCACGTCCTTGCACACGATCAAGAGGCGCTTGGCGGGATCGAGCTCATGCCAATCGCTTTCGGAGACGAGCCCGTCCTTGCAAAACCGCCCTTGCGGAACCCGGCTTTCCCACTCAACAAAAAGGTCGTCCAATCGACCGTTGATCCCTTGCTTTAGAGGATTGCTCACGGATACGCCCGGTTGATCGTTCTTGGAAACGGCGTCGCGTCGCGGATGTGGTCGTTCTTGCACAGCCACGTGAGCACGCGCTCGGTGCCAAGCCCGAACCCGGAGTGGGGCACGCTGCCGTAGCGGCGAAGGTCGAAGTACCACTCGTAGGCCTCCACGGGAGCGCCTTCCTTGCGCAGGCGCTCGCGCATGGCCTCGACGTCGAGCGAGCGCTGGGACCCGCCGATGATCTCGCCGTAGCCTTCGGGCGCGATCATGTCGGCGCACAGCGCGTGCTCGCCGGAGTCGTCCCGCTCCATGTAGAAGGCCTTGATCTCGGCGGGGAAGTGCGTGACGAAGATGGGCTGGGTCTCGCCTTCGACGAGCGCGCGCTCGTGGGGCTGCCCGAAATCTTCGCCCCATTCGATCGGGAAGCCCTTCTTCTTCAGGAGGTCGATCGCCTCGTCGTAGTGCAGGCGCTTGAAAGGCGGCTTGATGCGCAGCAGGTCGTCCGGGTCGCGCCCGAGCTCGCGAAGCTCGTCTGCGCACCGCGCGCCCACCGCGTTGGCGACGTGGGCGACAAGCTCCTCCTGGATGCGCATGTTGCCCTCGTTGTCGACGTGGGCCTCCTCGGCTTCGAGGTGCCAGAACTCCGTGAGGTGCTTTGTCGTCCGGCTCTTCTCCGCGCGGAAGGAGGGCGCAAGGCACCAGACGCGCTCGAGGCTGAAGATGAGCGCTTCGAGGTACATCTGGCTCGATTGGGACAAGAAGGCCGTCTGGTCGAAGTAGTCGAACTCGAAGAGCGTGGAGCCGCCCTCGCACGCGTTTGTCGTGATGACAGACGGCGTGACCTCGTAGAACGCATTCGCGTCGAACCACTCGCGGAAGGCCTTGAGCATCTGGGCCTTCACGCGGAAGGTGTTCGTGAGCTTGCGCGAGCGAAGCCAGAGGTGGCGCTTGTCGAGGAGGAACTCGACGGATTGGTCCTCCGTGATGGGGAATTCGTGCGAGCCGCCCACCACGCGCAGCGCGGCGGTGCGCAGCTCCCAGCCGCCCGGCGCGCGGGGGTCCTTGTGGGCGACGCCCTCGACGTCGACGGCGGCCTCCAGCTGCAGGTCCTTGGCGGCGGCGAAGCTTCCGTCGTCGGCCGCTCCCTTCTTCACGGTCGCTTGGAGGAGCCCGGTGGCGTCGCGAAGCACGAGGAAGACGATTCCGCCGGAACTTCGGGCCCGGTGGACCCAGCCGCGGACGCGGGCGGGCTTTCCTTCGAACGCGCCGGAACGGATGGCCGCGATGGGGACGGGAGCAAGCGTCATGCGCGACGACCTCCATGGGGGCGCGCGGGATAAAAGTTCCCCCGTTCCGTCAGGCTTAAATCAAGACCCCCTTTTTCGGGTGCGCGATTCCCGATGCTTCCGGTCCCCACCCGGTTCTTTGTGACTTCCGGACGAGCGGTCAGCAAGGTCTCCGACCTCAACGCCTTCGACGAAGCGCTCGTCCGCGCGGGGATCGGGGAGCAGAACCTCGTGTACGTCTCCTCCGTGCTGCCCATCGGCATCAAGAAGGTGCCCAAGGTCAAGCTTCCCATGGGCGCGATCACGCACTGCGTCCTCGCCCAGCAGCGGGGGAGCGAGGGCGAGACGATCAGCGCGGGCGTCGCCTACGGCTTCCGCGACGACGGACAGGGCGGCTACGTCGTGGAGGGCCACGGCCACATGGAGAAGAAGGCGCTGCGAGAGGTCCTTCAGTGGAAGATCGAGGGCGTCTGCAAGCTTCGCGCCGTGCGCCTGAAGAACGTCACCTACTCGATCGAAGAACTGTCGATTCCCATGGACCACTACGGCACGTGCTTGTCGGCCGTGGTGTTCATGGAATGACGGAGTACGGCCTCGTCGCCTGCTTCTCGTGCAAGACCCCCAAGGGCGTCGATCTCTCCCGCAAGACTACCGAGTGCAACGGCTGCGGCCGGCGCCTCGAAATCGCCTCGCTTCGCATCCTCGCCCGGGCCGCCTCCGTCGCGGAGCTGCAGGAGGCGCTTGCGCGACACAACGAAGCCCGCGCGCGCGGCGCGCAGGAGGGGGCCTTGCTCGAATCGCAAGTCGTTCCGCGCAGGGCCCCGGGCCCCCCGCGCGATCTCGAGGCGGTGGTGGCCCGCGTGCCTCCGCGCGGCGGCGAGGCGGCCCGCGCGCTTGCGCTGGCGCGCGGCCTCACCGAGCACGCGGGAGCCTTCGGCGAGGACCGGTTCGTGGAGGCGCTCGCTTCGTTGGGAATCGCAGCCGAGAAGGGGCCAGGCTTCCTGCGGCGGTTCCTGGAGGAGGGCTCCGTCGTGGAGGCGCGGCCCGGCCGGTACCGCGCCGTGCCGGCCTAGCCCGGTTCGCCCGTCTTCCAGCCGGCGAAGAGCTTCTTCAGCTTCCGCCGTTCGCCCGGCGGAAGCGCGTTGGGCAGGACGTTTCGGAGAACGTGGCGCGTCAGCACGAGTCCGTACGCAAGCGCCACGGCCGGCCAAAGAAGCGACACGCCGCCGGCGGGGTCGCGGGCGCCGGCGAAGAATTCGTACCACAGGACCTGGTGCGGCAGGGCGGCCGCGATCGCAAACGCGGCGCCCCGGAACGGCTTGCCAACGGCGACGCCCTCCCCGATGACGATGCCTGTGGCAAAGTGCATGAGAAGCGTTCCCACGCCCATGGCAAGGAGGGCAAGGAGCGGGATGGGATCGGCAACGACGCCGCCGAGGTCCGCGTACAGGCCGCGTTGGCGAAGAAGGAGCGCGGCGGGGACGAACACGAGGATGGTCCCAAGTCCAAGGCCGAAGCTTCCGCCGTAGAATCGCATGGTCGCCTGGCCCTGGTACCGGCGCAGATTCAGAACCACGGTTTTCAGGAGCTGCTCGAACAGCGGGAATCCAAGGAGCACCACAAGCGCGTAGAACAGCCACGCCTCCACGAGCCCGACGGGAAACCCGGCGAACAGCCCGGCCATGAACAGGAGGAACATGGTCTCGTCGCGGAACTTGCCGTCGTACCGGCCGTAGGCGAGGACGAGGATCCCAAACGCCGGCACGATGCCAAGCAACCCGGCGAGGACGACCTGCCAATCCACCATCGGCGCGCGTACGGGGTCGCCCTACTTGTAGGTGCCTTCGCCGCGCCGCGAGCCTATTTATACGGCGAGCCGGATCGAACGGCGATGGCGCTGCGTCCGCCGATCGTCATCGTCAATTACAAAATCTACGCCCAGGCCGTCGGGCGCGGCGCGCTTTCGCTTACCGCGGCGCTCGAGCGCGCCGCCGAGCGGACGTCGGCCACCGTCGTCGTCTGCCCGAACGCCGTCGACCTGCGGGCCGTTGCGCAGGCGACGCGGCTTCCCACGTTTGCGCAGCACGCCGATCCGGACCCCCCCGGCGCGGGCACGGGGCGCGTGCCCGTGGAGGCGATCGCCGAGGCGGGCGCCAAGGGCTCCCTGCTCAACCACGCGGAGAATCGCATTCCCTGGGAACGCGTCGGCGGCGCCGTCGCGCGCCTTCGCTCCGCCGGGCTGGCAAGCGTCGTGTGCGCAAACGACGTCGAGGCCACGCGCGAGGCCGCACGGCGGGAGCCGGACATGGTGGCCGTCGAGCCGCCCGAGCTCATCGGGGGCGCGGTGAGCGTCACAAGCGCCGACCCGGCGATCGTGCGGGACGCCGTGCGGGCCGTCAAGTCCATCCGCCCGGGCTCGCTTGTGCTCTGTGGCGCGGGCGTGAAGACGGGGAAGGACTTGGCCGCGGCGCTGGACCTTGGCGCCGACGGCGTGCTCCTTGCAAGCGGCGTCACGGCCGCCAAGGACCCAGGGGCGGCGCTTCGGGACTTGCTGGGGGCGGTCGCGTGAGCGAGCGCGCCGACGCCCCGGTCGTGCTGCAGGTCGCGCTTGACCTCATGAATCTCCACCGCGCGCTCGAGATCGCACGCGAGGCCGTCGAGGGCGGAGCCGACTGGATCGAGGCGGGCACGCCTCTCATCAAGAGCGAGGGGCTCGAGGCCGTGCGCGCGCTCAAGAAGGCTTTCCCCGACCGCGTCGTCGTCGCCGACATGAAGATCATGGACACGGGAGGCCTCGAGGCGGAGATGGCCCTCAAGGCCGGCGCAAGCGTCGTCACGGTGCTTGGCGCTTCGGACGACGGGACCATCCGCGAGGCCGTCGAGGCGGCGCGCAAATACGGGGGCAAGGTCGTGGTCGATCTTCTGGGCGTTTCCGACAAGCCCCGCCGCGCGGCCGAGGCGGAGACCCTGGGCGCCCACTACGTAGGCCTGCACGTGGGCGTCGACGAGCAGATGAAGGCGCGGACGCCCGTCGAGCTCGTGCACGCCGTCGCCAAGGCGACGAGCCTTCCCATCGTGGTCGCCGGCGGGCTCACGAGCGAGACGGCGCCGGCGGTGCGCGCCGCCGGCGCGGCGGTCCTTGTCGTGGGCGGCGCGATCACGAAGGCTCCCGACGCTCGCGAGGCCACGGCGCGCATCCGCGAGGCGGTGCGCTCGGGCACGGCACTTCCGAGCGTGGGCATGCGCAAGTACGGGGCGCAGGAGATCGAGAAGGCGCTCGTGCAGGCGAGCACGCCCAACCTTTCGGACGCCATGCACCGGGAGGGAGCCATGGCGGGCATTCACCCCGTCCAGCAGGGTGTCAAGGCGGTGGGCCGCGCCGTCACGGTGCACGCCATGGACGGCGATTGGGCCAAGCCCGTCGAGGCCATCGACGAGGCGCGGGCCGGCGACGTCCTCGTCGTGCAGGTGGACGGAGCAACGAAGGCCGTTTGGGGCGAGCTTGCAAGCCACACGGCCAAGCGGCGAGGCCTTTCCGGCGTGATCGTCGACGGGGCCGTTCGGGACGTCGACGAGATCCGTCGCATCGGCTTTCCTGCCTGGGCGCGAACGATCCTGCCCAACGCCGGCGACCCCAAGGGTTTCGGCGAGGTCGGCGTGGAGATCGTCTGCGGCGGACAACGGGTCCGGCAGGGCGACTGGATCGTGGCCGACGACAACGGGGTCGTGGTGGTGCCGCAGGAGCGGGCGCAGGAGGTCGCCAACCGGGGGCTCGACGTGAAGGAGCAGGAGGATCGCCTCCGGGCGGAGATCGAGCGCGGCGGCACGCTCTCGAAGGTGCTCAAGCTCAAGAAGTGGGAGAAGATCGTCGGATGAGGCCCCTGCTCGGCCGCCGGCTGCCCACGGAGGAGGAAGCGGCCGCCCACGCGCGTCGTCTCGTACGAGCAGGCGGCGCCGAAGTCCACCTCTTGGGCGTCGTCTCGGGGCTTGCATCGGAGGAGGAGCGCATGGCGGCCGCGTTCGAGGAGATCGAACCAGCCGCCGTGGCCGTGGGCGTGCCGGACGAGGACCTGGCCGGCCTCCGGGCCATCCTCGCGGGAGAGCTCGACGACCAAGAGTACGAGATGACCGATGTGGAAGAGGCCTATGGGGAGGGCCTCCGGCGCTTCGGGGAGGTGCGCCTGCCGCCGGCGGAGCTCCTGTGGCTCACCCGTCGGGCCGACGAGCGCGGCTTGCCGTTGCTGGCCTTCGACCTTGCGGCGGACGCGTACGTCGAAACATTCACCCGGGAGGTCGGCGCGGTCGACCTCCTGCGGTACAACGCGCGCATCCACAAGCTTCCGTCCCGCCTGGCCGCCACGCGCACGCCCCAGGCTTACGCCTTGGCTTGGGACCGCGAGGTCTGCCGCATCGGAGGGTTCCGACGGATCGAGCAGGCGCGCGAGGATGCCATGGGCGCGCGCCTGCGGGCGTTCGCGAAAGAACATCGGCGATTGCTGGCCGTCGTGGACCTCGCGCGCGTGCCGGGGACCGCGGCAAAACTCGCGGACGAAGGCGGAAGAGCGAAAGATTCGGCTTTTTGACGAAGAATGTGCTGAAATTTGGATTCCGTACGGTCTTTGATCAATATTATCCATCCGTCGTTAGAAAATTCGCCGCTTGCCGACTTGATAAAGTATATAAGCACCCATCTTATAAGGCCTTTTAATACCCGACTCGCCGGGAATTCGAAGGAGCGTTTGCGCGATGGCGAAGATCAAGATCGAAAACGTGGTCGCATCCACGTCGCTTGGGACCGAACTTGACCTCCAGTCCATCGCGCTTGCCCTCGACAATGCCGAGTACGAGCCCGAGCAGTTCCCGGGCCTCGTCTGTCGCCTGAAGGAGCCCAAGACGGCCGCCCTCCTCTTCCGCAGCGGGAAGGTCGTCTGCACGGGCGCGAAGTCCATCGACGCCGTCGGCAAGGCCGTCGACATCGTCACGCAGAAGATCGAGGCGTCGGGCATCAAGGTCAACCGTCACCCTGAGATCACGGTCCAGAACATCGTCGCCTCCTCGGACCTTGGAGCCGAGCTCAACTTGAACGCCATCGCCATCGGACTGGGCCTCGAGAAGGTCGAGTACGAGCCGGAGCAGTTCCCCGGCCTCGTCTACCGCCTGGACGACCCGAAGGTCGTGGTGCTCCTGTTCGGCTCGGGCAAGCTCGTGTGCACGGGCGCCCGAAAACCCGAGGACGCCGAGCGGGCGGTCGACAAGATCACCGAGGACCTGAAGGCTCTCGGGCTTCTGTAGGCCAGCGCTCGGGGCATCGACACCCCTTGGCCAAGAGCCGCTCCCGTTGTTCCCGCAGCGTCAGCAGCCGCCCGCGCGGCGACCGGCGCCCGCGTGCGAGGGCCGCATGGAGCGGCGTCGCGTGGCGGAAGCCGCGAGTCTCCATCTCGGACGCAAGCCGGTCGTGCCGCAACCGCAGCGCTGCGAGCGAGCCCCGCCATCGGGCCGTTTCAGGGTGTCTTGCGTAGCCCCGTCGGCCCTCGGCCAGGATGGTCCACAGCGCGTGGACCTCGCGGTGCTCGCCAAGAAGGTGGCGGTCGCACAGTTCTGCGGGCGGAAGGTCCCAGACGCGCACGCGTGCCCATGCGAGATCCTGCCGGAAATGCTTTGGCCTGCGCGCCCGCTGACGCGGCGTGCGGCCGGCGTCGCGGTTCCCGGTGTGGGACAACCACTTCCACCTCGATCCCGCCGGCCGCGGCAAGGAGGCGGTCAAGGACTTTGAGCGCGCCGGCGGCACGCACCTTCTCCTCGTCCACAAGCCCTACCACGACCTCCCGCCGGGCGACCTCGACCGGACGCGCGAAGCGCTGGAGCGGACGGTCCGCATGGCCGGCTGGGTTCGCGAAGCGGGCGTCGTTCCGTTTCTCGCGCTTGCCCCGCATCCCGCCGAATTCACGGAGATGCTGCGCTCCGGACTGTCGCTTGACGAGGCCGCCGCAACGTACGAGGCTTCGCTACGTCTGGCGGCTGCCGTCGCGCAGGACGCAGGAGCCGTCGCCCTCGGTGAGATCGGCCGGCCGCACTATCCCGTCGAGCCCGCCGTCTGGGAAAGGGCCAACGCGCTCATGGACCTGGGACTCGCGCTCTGTCGGGACCACGGGCTCGCCGCCATCCTCCACACCGAGAGCGCCACGCCTGAGGTCTTCGCCGACCTTGCCGTGCACGTGCGCAAGGCCGGTCTTCCCTTCGACAAGGCCGTCAAGCACTACAGCGCGCCGCTGGTAGACCCGGCGCTCAACCATGGCCTCCTGCCCAGCGTCATCGTTGGCAAGGATCAGGCCGAGCGGGCCATCGCGCAAGGGACGCGGTTCCTGATGGAGACGGACTATATGGACGACCCGCGGCGGCCTGGCGGCGTGCTTGGACCCAAAACAGTACCCCGCCGCACGTTCGAGCTGCTCGAGAAGGGTCTTGCCAACGAGAGCCAGATGCGGGTCGTGCACGCGGAGAACCCGCGCAAAGCCTACGGCGTCGACGTGGCCGTCTAGGCCGCCTCGGACGTGTCGCGCAACGCGAGTACAGCGTAGCGGCGCAGCGCTCGGGATCGGCGCGGGGCGCGCGAGCCGACCGGCCATCGCCCATGAAGCGGCGGCTTCGCAGAGTGCCGGCAGGACCCCCGGCCTGCGCCGGCCCGGCGTCCGATGGCCTAGCGTCACGCTCAAGCCGTGCCGGCGCGTTGTCGAGCGGTCCATGACGCGTCGCGTCTCCGCCGTCTCGTTCGATCTGTTCGGCACGCTCCTCTCGTACGACGTGTGGCAAGACGGAGGCCAGTTCCTGGACCGCCTCGCGCGGGAGCGGGGCGTCCCGCTTTCCGGCGTGGATCTCCTGGCACGGTGGATCGGCGAGTCCGTTCGCGCGCGCTCCGGCGAGAGCTTCGTCACCCTGGAGGACAGCCTGCGCGAGGGGCTCGAGCGCATTTTCCGCGAGCGCAACATCCCCGATCGCGTGGGTCCCTGGATGGAGGGACTCCTCGAGTTCTGGCGCTCGCGCCCCCTCTACGACGACGTGCTTCCCTGCATGGACCGCCTGCCCGTTCGCGCCTGCATCGTGTCGAACGTGGACCAGGCCCACCTCGAGGCGATCCTGGCGGCCACGGGCCTTGGCAGCCGTGTCGCCTTCGCGTTGTCGAGCGAGGAGGCGGGCGCCTACAAGCCGCATCCTCGCATCTTCCAGCTTGCGGCCCGTCGTTTCGGGTTGCCGCCGGAATCGATCCTTCACGTCGGGGACAGCCTCGTGGACGACGTCGTGGGCGCCAAGCGGACCGGGTTTGCCGCCGCCTGGCTCAACCGTCGGGGCGCCGCGCGGCCGAGCGAATTCCCGGGAGACTTCGCGCTGCGCGAACTGCACGAGCTCTTCGAACGCGTGGCCTTCGCTCCTCAGCCGGCCACGGGCGGATCGAGCACCGCGCGGTAGGCCATGGCGCGTACGCCGGTGGATGCCGTGTAGGCGTCGAGGCCGCCGCCGACGGCGCCCACCGGACCCTCGGCCTGGCCGACGATGCGGACCACCCACGTTCCGCGGCCCGCGTCCGAAGCGCGCTCGGAGAGCCTTTCCCAGGCTTCGGCCGTCGAGGAGGCCGTCACGACGTCCATCGCCGGCACCTGGGCCAGCACGAAGGGGAACTCCCGCGATTGCACCGCGCCCTGCGTGCCCGCGGTGAAGCGGACCTGACCCGTCGATTCCTGTCCCGAGGGCGCGCGCACCATCACCGTGAAGAGGGCGTTGTGGACGCGCGAGCCGCCCGATCGGATCTCGAGGCCGACGTTCACCGCCGTGAGGTTGGATACGTCGACGACAAAGGCGTTCTCGCTGGCGGTCGAGAAGGACAGCGCGTAGGGGGCGCCTCGCTGGGAGAGAACCTCCGTCTCCTGCCATTGGACGCGGAAGTCGCGCAAGGCCTCGCCGGCGGGCGTGAGGAGCACGCCGGCGGCGGCGGCCGCCACGACGAGCACGCCGACCGAGCCCACGAGAAGGTCGGGGTGGCGCATGGTTTCGGTGCCCGAAGCCACGACCGGGCCAAAAACCTTGCTGCTAGGACGCCAGGTAAAGCTCGTCGTTCCAGCGGAGGACCGGCACCTCGCCCGAGGAACGGGCGAAGCCCGCGGGTTTCCGCAGCTCGACCGTCCGCATGGTGGCAGGGTCCACCACGAGAAGGTCCGTTTCCGTCTCGGAAACAACAACCGCCCGCGCGATTTCCTCCCGCAGGAACACCCGGGCGCCCCGCATCCGTTCGCGCTCCTCGGTCACGCTGCGGCCCGTTGCCAAGTCGACCAACGAGACGAGCTTTGGCCCCACGGTCTGCACGCGATGGATGCGATCGTCGAGGCCGACGAAGGAGCCCGGGGCGTACTCGGGGACCCGGGCGAGGAAGGTGACGCGGTACATTTCGCGCCCGTCCTTGCGGCCGACGAGGCTCGCCGATTCGGACAGCCGCGCGCCCATCTCCTCGGTGAGCGCCTTCGTCACGATTCGGGCCGACGCGGTCGTCCCCAGATAGTAGTCGACGCCGCCCTTCTCCTCGCGCGCCTCCACGAGGAAGGCGTCGCGGTTCCCCGCCGCCTGCATGCGGTCCAGGACGCGGCTTACGATGGCGCCGGCGCGGTCCACCTGGTCGGGTCGCAGCTTGCCCTCGCCGCGCAGCTGCACGATCGCCTCGTAGTACCCCCCGAACACGCGCGAGCAGCGAAGGCAGGTGGCGGGACGGATCGTGCCCCGGATCTCGCGATCCAGCCGCACGGGAACCTGCTGCACGCGCCCCGTGACGGTGATCGACAGCCGATGGTGCCGCTCGTCCTCCGCGCGCACGTCCACCTCCACCTTGGCGTCCTCGACGCGAGGGTCGACCTCCGTCGCCTGGCGCGCCTGCGCCTGCAGCGTCGCTTGGCGCGAGCCGCCGTAGTCCTCCCAGGCGCTGCCGCGCCGCAACGACCCGCAGTGGGCGCAGATCTCCACCGCCACGCGGTCCGGAAACGTGGCAAGCGTCTGCGTCCGCACGAGGCAATCGGCGCAGACGCCCTCGGCCAGGGCCAGCCCTTCCCGTCCGCACTCGACGCAGAACATTCAGAGCCCCTTGGCAAGCTGCGCATGCGCGACGCCGCCGACGCGAAGCACCCGCTGGGGGTCGACGAGGCCCAGCTCGACCGCAACGGCCACCGCCTCGTTGCCGACGAGGTTCGCGATCGTGCACACGCGCAACTGCGCGGCGAGCTCCCGCCTCTCGATCCGCTCGCCGCCGTAGAATCCTTCGAGCACCCGAAGCCGGATCTCGCCCTCGCGGAACTCCTGACCCAAGATGGCCGCGTCGCACGCGGCGAGCACCCGCTCCGCGCCCCGCTGGTAGACCTTGAAGACGAACATGTCGGCCCCGGACCGCTTGGCCCTGCGGGACGGCGACGTCCTCAGTGCAGCGGCTTGAATCGGCCCTCGCGCGGCTTGTACAAACGGCCCTGTTCGTTAAGCTTTTGGAGAGTCTCCCTCGTCTTCTCGGGTGGAATGCTCGCGCGCTCCTGCGCCTTGGCCACGATGTCCTCCACCGCCGCCCCCTCGCTCTCGCCGGCCGCCAGCTCGCGCACGATCTCGAGGATCGCGTGGATCCGGTCGCGCTGGCTCTGCGACACGCCCGTCGCGAGCATGCCCGCATCGATCCCGCGCTCGTCGCCCGCCACGCGCTTGAGGTAGTAGTCGACGATGCCGATGGCCCGGTCCACGTCCTCCACGGTCGCCTCGTTGGAGTAGCGCAGCCGGGCGCTCGCCTCCGCCAGGCGCACGATCGCTTCGAGCTGGCGTGGCGTCATCGGGATCGGGCCGCCTTGCGCCAAGGCTTGGCGCCGCAGGCCGACGTAATGCTCGCGGATGCGCGCCATGGCCGTCTCGCCAAGCACGGGAAAGCACGTGCGCTTGGAGTGCGCGACGTACTTGCGAAGGAACGGCCGCGGAATGTCGGGCTCGATGTGGACGGACGCCTCGCGCTGCTGCTCGGCGGTGTAAAGACCCTCCTCGTTCTGTTCGCGGTACCGACGGATCCCGCCCGCGCGGTGCACGCCGAGGATGTGGCTGGCAAGCGCGTCGTCCCGCCGAACCTCCGGCTTGTCGGTGAGCGGGAAGATCACGTCGAAGCGCGACAGGAGCGCCGGAGGCATGTCGATCTGCTCGGGGATCGACGCGTACTCCTCGAACCGTCCATCCTTCGGGTTGGCGGCGCCAAGGACGGAGCAGCGGGAGTTGAGCGTGGCCGTGATGCCGGCCTTGGCGATGGAGATCGTCTGCTGCTCCATGGCCTCGTGCATGGCCGAGCGGTCGTTCTCGTCCATCTTGTCCATCTCGTCGATGGCGGCGACCCCGCGGTCGGCCAGGACGAGCGCGCCCGCCTCGAGGTTCCACCGCCCGTCCGTCTCGTCGCGCACGGCGCTTGCCGTAAGGCCCGCGGCCGTCGACGACTTTCCCGAGGTGTAGATGGCGCGCGGCGCCAGGCGCGTCACGTAGCGCAGAAGCTGCGACTTCGCGACGCCGGGATCGCCTACCATGAGGATGTGGATGTCGCCGCGAAGGTGGGTGCCGCTCTCGGTCCGCTTCTCGACGCCCCCGAACAGCTGGAGCACCAAGGCGAGCTTCTCGGTCTCCATGCCGTAGATCTCCGGCGCAAGCGATCGGACCATCTTGTAGTAAATCTCGGGGTCCTTCGAGAACCGGATGATCTCGGCCTCGTCCTCGGGCGTCACGTCGATCTCCTGGAACTCCTTCTGCTGCGGCTCGACGCTGACGACCTCAAGGTGGATCTCCAATACGGTGAGCTTGACACCGCTTTTCTTCTGCACGGAGCTTCGGAGGATGCCGTTCACGAGCACGCGGTCGCCGGGCCAGAGCTGGCCGCAGAGATCGTCCTCGACGTGCACCTTGAGGCGCTGCGGCTGCTCGCCGCCGCGCATGGTCTCGGGCGCCTCCTGGATGTCGAGGACCTGGGAATCGACGAAACGGCTGCGTTCGGTCAGGAGCTTGAAGTTCGATTGTCGCGCGCACCCGCCTTGGTCCTCGTAGCACTCGAGGGGCTCCTTGAACACCATGTGCTCGTCCTGGGGCTCCTTGATGATGGCGCCGCACCGAAGGCACTTGAAGGCCGCGTCCTGGATCTTCGGCCGCACGTCGGAGGCGCGCTTGACGAGGCCTTCGATGGCCACGAGCTTCCCAAGGTGGCGGGCGCGCAAGTTGCGCACGTCCACCTTGGCCGTCGAGGGCGGGAGGTTCCGTGGGCGGAAGTGGAGGGCGGGCTTCTCGTCGAGGGGAACGTCGATCGCCCGCAGTCCCTGCTCGGCCGTGAAGATGGCGACGTTGGGATTCTGGAGAAGGAACTCGCCGAGCTGGGGATCGTGGCGGTCGATGTCCCAGAAATCCACCTCGACGCTGCGCTTCTCGGGATAGGCGAGCGCGGCCTCGTTGATCTTGGGCTTGTAGTACTTCTGGAAGAAGCGCTCCCAGTTGCGGACGAGTTGTTCCTCGGTCGGTTGGACTTGGATCTCTGCCATGCGTGCATCCCGGGATACGTGACCGTAAGAGGCTCAGGACGAAACGAAGCAGCGCGCGTGGGCCGCGCGAATACCGTTGTGTCCCCGAAGCGCCGTTTCCAGCGCGACGGGCGTGCATCAAGCCTTCGCCGCGGGTTCGCCTGTTTCCGGACGTCTTAAGCGTTCTCAAAGCCGACATTTTGCGCTCGTCGGCCATAAAACTCGGTCCGGGGGGAGACCGAAAGTGTCGCGCGCGGCAAGCTTCTTTGCCTGGGGCGCGGTGAGGACCGCATGGTCCGCCGGTGGGTCCGCGAGCGTCGGAGCGACCCGTTCTACCGGAAGGCCAAGCGCGAAGGCTACCGCTCGCGCGCCGCCTACAAGCTTCTCCAGATGCACGAGCGATACGGCGTCTTCCGGCCGGGCGACGTCGTGGTCGACCTGGGCGCGGCGCCGGGCGGATGGAGCCAGGTCGCGGTGGAGCTTTCCTCGCCCGGCCGCGTGGTGGGCATCGACCTTCAGGAGATCGAGCCGCTCTCCGGCGCCGAGTTGGTGCGGGGGGACTTCACCCGTCCGGAAACGACCCAACGGATTCGTGACATGATCGGGCAGGCAAGCGTCGTGGTGAGCGACATGAGCCCGAACATCTCTGGGAACTACTCGACCGACCACGCGCGAAGCATCCACTTGTGCGAACAGGCGCTCGCCTTTGCCACGCAGGTCCTAAAGCCGGGCGGCGTCTTCGTCGTGAAGGTGTTCGAAGGCGACCTCTTCGCCGACTTCCTCGTTCAGGCCCGCCGCCACTTTGCCATGGTGAAGGCCCACCACCCGGAGGCCAGCCGCAGCTCTTCGAGCGAGGTCTACGTCGTCGCCAAGGGCTTCAAGGGGCGGTCCGACGAACCGCCCGCAGGAGATCGTCCCACGGCGCATCCGTCTTGACGAGCACGTCGCCAGCGTGCGCCCGCACCGCCTCATGCCCTTCGCCCCGCAGGGCGGCGAGGAGTTCGGCGGGCTTGGGAGGACCGCCGCCGTGAAGCCGTGCGAGCGTCGAGAGCGCGACCGGCAGAGCGTCCACGGACGCCTCCTCCGCGACCGTGCCAAGAAGCGTCCGCGCGCGGTTCGCCCGATCGGGTTGCCACGGAAGGGTCGGCAGCGCCTCCAGCATGGCCCGAGCGCAGGCGGGATCCGTGAGCGGGCCGGCGTAGAGCGGGCCGGCAAGGCCGGGCGCGCCTCGGCAGTCCGAAGGGTGCCCCACCGGTTGCGATGAATGTTCATCGCACCAGCCGCGCCGCCCGCACTCGCCGCAGACCCACGCCAATCGCAGCCGGTCGAGGAGCGCGTCGGCGCGCCGCGCGCCGGGCGCAAGCTCGAAGTAGACGCGGTAGTAGTGGTCGGCGACGTGGGCGAGGACGGGCCGCGCCGCGCGCTCGTGCCGCGCGGCCGTGACGATCCCAAAGCCCGCGAGGATGCGAAGGCCAAGTTCGTGCCGGATGTCGCAGCGCAGGCTTCGCGCGCCGTACTTGCGCCGGCACGCGGCGGGGCTCTGGCCGGCAAGCGCGGCGCCGTCGGTCGCCGTGAGCGCAAGCGTGGAGCGAAGCTTCAGCGCCGGAATGGCCGCGTCGGCAAAGGGCGCCGGCGAGCCGAAGGGGTCGATCTCGACGTGCTCCCACAGCGTCTGGCTGAGGTACGCGCGCAGGTCCGCCCGCTCGACGTGCACGTCCGCGCCGGCGGCGCTCGCGTTCTCGCGCGCAAGCTCGACGGATCGCGGGTTCTTGTCGCACGCCGCGACGTTTCGAAGCCCCGCCTCGACCCACCAACGGATCGCCCGCACGCCCGAGCCGCACAAGCCGTCGAGCGCGCGAAGGTCCGGCCGCCGCAGGCTTGCCACGAAGGCGACGGAGAGGTCGCGCGTGAGCGTGGCGGCCTCGCTGTAGAACGGCGCGCGCGTGGGCGCCGCGGGCCCGCGCGCCTTGCCGCGGCTGGGCACGCGCAGCGAGACGGCGCCTTCCTCCACGAGGACATGCGAGGCGGTCAACGCGCGAAGGAGGCAAAGGGCGCGGATAAGGGTTGCGCGCTTGCCCAAAAAGGTTTTCCGCCCGCCTGCCATCCGCGCGTGATCGTCCATGCGCATCGAAGTCCGGCGCGGCCGCATCGAGCAAGCTTCCGACGAGGCCATCGTGGTGAACGCGTTCGAGGGCGTCACGCGTCCGGGGGGCGCGACGGGCGCCGTGGACGCGGCGGCCGGCGGCGTGATCGGCAAGCACCTGCGCATGGGCGACTTCAAGGCGCGCCGGGGCGAGATCTACCTCATCTATCCCGAAGGGATGCGGACGAAGCGCATCTTGCTCGTGGGCTTGGGCAAGAAGGAGAAGTTCGACGAGGACGCGGCGCGGCAGGTTTCCGCTGCGGTGGCCAAGCGGGCCGTTTCGCTCAAGATCCGAAGCTACGCGTCCATCGTGCATGGGGCCGGCGGCGGCGAAGCCGGCGACGGCGCCGGGGAACGCCGGAGGCGTTCCACGAGCGCCGGCATTGGAGGGCTTCGGCCCGAGCGCGCCGCGCAGGCCTTCGCGGAGGGCGCCATCCTCGCGACGTACAAGTTCGAGAAGTACAAGAGCGCGCCCGAGAAGCCGGAGGACCGGCCGGTGGAGCTCGCGCGCATCACGGTCCTTGCGCCCGAGGCGCGGGAGGTCTCTCGCCTCGCGCGCGGCGTCGAGGCGGGCGTCGCCATCGCCGAGTCGGTGAACTTCACGCGCGACGTGGCCAACGAGAGCGGCCGCGACGGGCGGCCCGAGGTCATCGCGCGGCGCGTGCAGGAGATGGCGCGCAAGGTCGGGCTCAAGTGCACCGTGTACGACCGGCGATGGTTGGAACGCAAGGGCATGAACGCCATCCTCGCCGTGAATTCCGGCAGCGCAAACGAACCGCGGCTTGTCGTGCTCGAGCACAACCCCCGCGCCAAGCGCACCGTGGCGGTCGTGGGCAAAGGGATCACGTTCGACTCGGGCGGCATCTCGATCAAGCCCGGCGAGGCCATGGACAAGATGAAGCACGACAAGAGCGGCGCCGCGGCGGTCTTCGGGGCGCTTCGCGCGGCCGCGCTTCTGGACCTCCCCGTCCACGTGGTGGGCGTGGCGCCGCTCACGGACAATCTGCCCTCGGGCAGCGCGTACAAGCCCGGCGACATCGTTCGAGCCTACAACGGAAAGACGATCGAGGTCCTCAACACCGACGCCGAGGGGCGCGTCCTCCTGTCGGACGCGCTCGCCTGGACCGAGGAGACCTTCGCGCCCGACGCCATCGTCGACCTTGCCACGCTCACGGGCGCCTGCAGCGTCGCGCTCGGGAGCCTTGCGATCGCGGGCATGGGCACGGACGAGAAGCTCCTTTCGCGCGTGCGCGAGGCGGGCGAGGCCTGCCACGAGCGCGTCTGGCCCCTTCCGTTCTGGGACGAGTACGACGAGCAGATCAAGACGCCCGTGGCCGACGTGAAGAACCTGGGCGGACGCGGCGCGGGCACGATCACGGGCGGGCGCTTCCTTCGAAAGTTCGTGAAGGACACGCCGTGGGTGCACCTCGACATCGCGTCGACTGCATGGGACGAGGGCTCCGCCGCGAAGTTCAACCCCGAATACTCGCCAAGCCCGCACGCGACGGGCGTTGGCGTGCGGCTCATGGTGGAGATGCTGCGAGATTGGTGAGCGCGCCGCCTTTATGACCCTAACGCCCCGGAGGCGGGCCGGCGCCGCGAGCTGGGCGAAGCGCTGGCGGAAGCTGCGGCTTCCGGCGCGCACTCGCGGACCGCTGCGCGGTCCACTTGGCGGCGCGGAGGCCGAGCGCGCAGCTAGGCGGAGCGCGAGGCGGACCGCTCCGCGAGGCGGTAGCCGAGCGGCTCTGTCAAATCCCGCCGACGCCGTAGAACACGTCCACGAGGAAGAGCAGGCTGAAGTGGAGGACGGCGGCCCAGGCGACGGCGTCGCGCTTGCTCTTGATGCCGGCGACGAAGGCCGTGATCGGGAAGACGTACTGCCACCCGGAGAATTGGGCGGTGCCGGCGAGGACGTGCGGAAGCTGCGCGAGGACGAACATGACGCCAAGGAAAAGGAGGAAGATCGAGATCCAGCCCAGGACGTCGTCGGCGAGGAACAGTCGCGCGTCGTTGTCGGACATGGTCGACGGGGCGCGAATGGGCGACCCGTATTAAAGGATATGCCGGAAGGATCGGCGGGCCGATCCTTCCGGGCGTGCGCGGGCGTTCAGCGGGCCCACGGCGTGGCCATGTGGCCCTGGCCGAACCAGGCCTTGACCCCGTCCTGGTAGAGGTACCAGACGATGAAGCCCGAGATGGCCACGTTCACGATGGCGCCGACGTTCCCCGTCACGAGGTTGAGGACGCCCATGAGTAGGCCGATGGCGGTGAGGACGAGCGCGACCGTCCAGGCCCATGGCCGAGCGTCGAGGAGACCCTTGCCCACGACGATGGAGAGCACGCCGATTCCAAGCACGACGATGCCCACGACCGCAAGCGCCGCGCCCAGCAGCGCGCCCGGCAGGGGCAGGAACGGCGCAAACGCGGCGCTCATGGCCGCGCCGCCGGCGACAAACGCCAACCCCGCAAGCGCCATCAACGCTCCGCCGAGCAGGTAGAGGACGCCAAGGATGGTGACGCCAAGCGGACGGGGCTTGGGCGCCGGCGCCCACTGCTGCGGCGGCGGGGGCGGCGTGTAGGTTTGCTGCGGGGCGGCCATCAGAGCGAGCGCGGCGGTCGGGAACGCGGGCGGTTTGGCGGTCATGGAGACCCGCGGCCAGACAGGCCAGGAGACGGATGAAGGAACCGGCTTCGTGCGATTCGAAAAAACGGCCGGCGCTTTATATTCGCCGAACGCCATGCCCCCCTCCGCATGGTTGACGCAAGCCTCCTCCAATTCGTGGTGAACGGGCTTGTCGTCGGGGGCATCCTCGTACTGGGGGCCGTCGGGCTCACCCTCGTCTACGGCATCCGCCGCTTCGCCAACTTCGCGCACGGCGATTTCCTCACCCTGGGCGCGTACGTCGCGTGGGTGGTGAACGTCCAGATGGGGCTCGACGTCGTCGTCGCCGCCATCGTGGCCATGGTCTCGATCGCGCTCTTTGGGCTTGCGCTTGAGCACGGGCTGTTCTGGCGCTTCGAGGGCCGCGGCCCGTTGCCCCCCCTCATCGCCACGGTGGGGCTAAGCTTCGTCCTGCAGAACGTCGTGCGCATGGTGTGGGGCACAAGCCCGCTTACGTTCCGGCTTCCCGCCGAGACGGCCATGCGGCTGGGCCCGGTCGCGGTGACGCCCACGCGATTGCTGGCGCTTGCCGTGGCCGTCCTCGTGGCCATCGGTCTGCACGTCCTGCTCACGCGCACGCGGCTTGGCATCGCCATGCGCGCCACCGCCGACGACGTCGAGCTTGCGCGCACGACGGGCATCGACACGCGCGTGGTGGTGGCGGCGGTGTGGCTTTTGGGCGGCGCGCTTGCCGCGCTGGCCGGCGTGTTCCTCGCCGCCACGACGCAGCTGTCCCCCACGATGGGCTTTGGCATGCTGCTGCTCCTGTTCGCCTCCGTGATCCTGGGCGGCATCGGCAGCCCCTACGGCGCGGTGCTCGGGGGCTTTCTCATCGGGCTTTCCACCGAGGTGAGCAAACCCGTGTTCTTCGCGCTCAACCTCAACGCCACCTACTCGCTTGCCGTGGCGTTTGTCGTCATGATCGTCGTTCTGCTGTTGCGCCCAACGGGCATCCTGGGCGCCGGCGCCCCGCCGCTTCTGGCGCGCTTCCGGAGGAGGAGCCCCACGGAGGCGGCCCCGTGACGTTCCTCGATCCCGACCTCGCGTTCTTCCTGACCTTCGCGGGGCTGTACATGCTCCTTGCGCTTGGCCTCAACCTCCAATGGGGCTACGGGGGTCTCTTCAATCTGGGCGTGGCCGGATTCTGGGCCATGGGCGCCTACGGGTTCGTCTGGCTCTCGTCGCGGCACGCCGACCCGAGCCTTGCCTACCCGGGCCATTGGGGCCATGGCCTTCCGATCCCCGTGGGCATCCTTGGCGCCATCGCGCTCACGACCGTGTTTGCGGTGGCCGTGGCCTATCCGGCCTTGCGCCTCCGGGCCGACTACCTCGCCATCGTCACGATCGGCTTTTCGGAGATCTTCCGCCGCTTCCTCGTCAACGAGCAATCGATCACGGGCGGCGTGCACGGCGTGGGACCCATCGGCCCCATTCCCCGACCGTTCCCCGATCTTCGCGCCGCCGAGGCCGAGGTGTACATGATGCTCGTGGTCGTCGGGCTGTTCCTCGTCCTGCTCGTGCTCGCGCAGTACCTCTCGCGCTCCCCGTGGGGGCGGTCGCTGCGCGCCGTGCGCGACGACGAGGCCGCCGCGCAGGCGTTGGGGAAGGACGCGTTCCGGCTCAAGCTTTCGGCCTTTGCCATGGGCGCTTCGTTCATGGGTCTTGCGGGGGCTCTCTACGCGCTGTTCACGCGTTTCATCGAGCCCGTGAGCAAGTTCACCCCCGTCGACACGTTTTTCGTGGCCACGGCCGTCATCCTGGGCGGGCTTGGCAACCACCGCGGCGCGGCGCTGGGCGCCTTTGCCCTCTGGGGCGTCACCTACGGCCTCCTCCGCTTCAAGGACCAGCTTCCCGACTTCCTTCAGCCCAAGATCGACTTCGTGCGCCTCGCGCTCATCGGCGTTTTCCTCATCGTCGTCGTGCTGTGGCGGCCGTCCGGGATCCTTCCCGAGGAGAGGGTCGTATCGAGAACCTAGCCGCCGACGGGCTCCTGTCGCTGCGCGGCGTGACGAAGTCGTTCGGGGGCCTGCGCGCCGTCGACGGCGTTTCGTTTGACGTCCGGCCCGGGGAGATCGTGGCGCTCATCGGCCCCAACGGCGCGGGCAAGACCACGCTCTTCTCCATCGTGGCCGGCGAGCTTGCGCCCGACGCGGGGGACGTGCGGTTCGACGGAGAGCGGATCGCCGGCCTTCCGCCGCACCGGATCGCAGCGCGCGGCCTCGTCCGCACCTTCCAGACGCCCCGCGAGTTCGGGAGCCTGACTGTGCTCGAGAACGTCGTGCTCGCCGCGCCCGGGCATCCGGGCGAGACCCTCGGGGGGCTTCTGCGGCCGCGCCGCTGGAAGGCCTTCGAGCGCGAGGTGCGCACGCGCGCGACCGAGCTTCTCGAAACGACGGGCCTTGCGGGCGTCGCGGAGCTCCCGGCCCACGAGCTCTCCGGCGGCCAGAAGAAGCTCCTCGAGCTCTCCCGCGCGCTCATGGCCAAGCCGCGCATGGTGCTGCTCGACGAGCCCGTGGCCGGCGTGAACCCCGCGCTTGCCGCCACGATCCTCGACCGGCTCGAGCAGCTGCGACGGGAGGGCCTCACCTTCCTGCTCGTCGAGCACGACATGGAGGTCGTGCTGCGTCGGTGCGACCGCGTCGTCGCCATGCACGAAGGCCGCAAGCTCGTGGAAGGAACGCCCGAGGAGGTCCGCGCCGATCCGCGGCTCCTCGAAAGCTACCTGGGGGGCTGAAGCACGGCGCTGCTTGCCGTCGAAGACCTGACCGCCGGGTACGGTCAAAGCCGCATCCTGCACGGCGTGAACCTGCGCGTCGAGCCGGGGGAGCTCGTCGCCGTCGTGGGCCCCAACGGAGCCGGCAAGAGCACGCTCGTGAAGGCGGTGGTCGGCGTCGCGCGCGTCTTCGAAGGCCGGGTGACGTTCGACGGGCAGGACCTGCTTCGCCGGACCGCCTCCTCGCGCGTGCGCCTGGGCATCTCGTACGTGCCCCAGGTCCGCAACGTCTTTCCCTCGCTCACCGTGCGGGAGAACCTCACGATGGGCGCCTTCGTCCGCCCCGAGCGGGAGGCGGAGCTTTTGGAGACGGTGCTCGCGGCCTTCCCCAAGCTTGCCGAGCGCGCCTTGCAGCGCGCAGGCTCGCTCTCCGGCGGCGAGCGCCAGATGCTCGCCCTTGGCAAGGCGCTCATGTCCGAGCCCCGGCTGCTTGTCGTGGACGAGCCGGCGGCGGCCCTGGCTCCGGTCGTGGCCGATTCCGTGTTCGAGCGCCTCGCCTCCATCCGGGACGGCGGGACGGCCGTGCTGGCCGTGGAGCAGCGCGCGCGGCGGATCCTCTCGATGGCCGATCGCGCGTACGTGCTGGACCGGGGCCGCAACCGCTTCGAGGGGCGGGGCCCCGAGGTGCTCGCCGACCCGGAAATGGGCCGGTCCTACCTCGGGCCCGCGGGCCCCGCTACGCCTGGCCCAGACAAGCGTCTGCGATCGGAACCGGATTCGTGAGCACGTCGGCGCCCGGGATCGCGCACAGCGTCGTAAGACGCCACTCGTCGTTGACGACCCAGATGATGTACGCGCTCGCGACGTCGCCGTTTTGGTCGAAGTCCGCCTCGTTGGAAGCGCCCTGGTAGTTGATGTCCGTGTTGTTGGCGAGCGCCTGGCGCGCCTGCGCCCACTGGCCAGGACCGATCTCCTGGCCGGGCGCTCGCGCGATCGTGCGCACCGCGTCGCGGACGGCCGGGCCGTCCGTGCTGCCGGCCTTCTGGATCGCAAGCGCGATCACCATGACCGCGTCGTAGGTGTTCGACGCAAAGAGGCCCGGAGCCTCGTTGAAGCGGGCGCGGTACGCCTGGTTGAACGTCGCCTCGCGATCGCCCGGGCTCTGCGGCGCCGTGCCCGTCACGCCCCGCACGTCGATGTCGCGGCCGCGCATGTCGTCCACGAGCGCCTGGCTGTAGACGCCCTCGCTCCAGATCCACTGGGCGTCGTAGCCCGGAAGCTGGCGGTTGGCCCACCAGTCCTGCATGATGACGGCCGCCGCGCCCGGATAGCCGACGAAGAAGACGGCGTTGGGCGCGCCCGTGAAGGCCTGCGCGACCTCCGCGCTGTAGCTCGCCTGGATGGGATCGTCCGTGTAGGTGACGATGTTGCTCACGCGCGGCGGCACCGAGCTCTGGTTCTCGAAGGACGCCTTGAACGCCTCGGCCAGGCCCAGGCCGTAGGCGTTGTTGCTGGCCAGGATGTTCACGCGCGCGTAGCCTTTTGCGATGGCGTAGGCCGCGGCGACCTTGCCCTGGAGGCCGTCGTCGGGCGCCGTTCGGAACCAGTAGCCGCCCGTCGTGCCGTCGCGCGCAAGCTCCGTGAGCTGCGGGCTTGTCGCCGAGGGCGAGATGTGGAGGATGCGATTGTCCCACATGGTGGGTCCCGAGGCGATGACCATCGGGGAACCGGCCGGCCCGATCACGGCCACCACGCGGTGCGTGTTGACAAGCGTGCGCGCGGCGGCCACGGAAGCGTCGTTGTTCGTTTGGTCGTTCTCGTGGAACAGTTGGATTTGCCGACCCAGCACGCCGCCGGCCGCGTTGATCTGCTCCATGGCGAGGATGGCGCCGTTGCGCATCGACGGGCCGTACTGCTCAAGCCCGCCGGACATGGGCAGCAGCGTGCCGATGCGAATGGGCTGGCCATCCCCTCCGGGGCCCGGCCCCGGTCCAGGCGTTGTGCAGCCCGCAAGGGCGACGCCAACGAGAAGCGCGACGGTCACGATCGGGAATCCGGACGACGTTCGGAACAAGCGCATGCGCTTTCCACCGGGGCGGGCATTTGGCTGGCCGCACTTAAATCCTAGGTTCGATATGGATGGGTTTCTTGTCTACTCGCGAAAGCGTGACAGAAGCACGCTTGCGGCGTTACGCGCGTCGATCCTCCGCTGCGCAACCTCGCGCGCCAGCGCGGCCAAGAGCGTGCGCGCCTGCGGGTCGGACCGCGCCCACTGCGCCACGCGCTCGCGCGCAAGATCGAGGATCTCGGCCTCGCGCTTGCTCGCCCGGCGTTGCGCGAGCCCCCCCGCCTCCGCAAGCCAGGCCCAATGGCGACCGCACGCGGAGAGGACCTCCTTGGCGCCTTCGCCCCGCGAAGCGTCCGTGCGCAGCACCGGCGGACGCCAACGCGGCGACGCCCCGTGCGCCTCCTCCGCAAGCGAGAGCGCCGACTCGATCTCGACGGCGGCCTGATCGGCGCCGGGAAGGTCCGCCTTGTTCACGACGAACACGTCGCCGATCTCCATGATGCCCGACTTGAACGCCTGGATCTCGTCGCCCAGCGAGGGCGCCGTGACGAGCACGACCGTGTCGGCCGTCTTCACGACGTCCACCTCGTCCTGCCCCACGCCCACCGTCTCGACGAAGATCATGTCCTTGCCCATCGCGTCGAGCACCGCCACCGCGTCGCCCGTCGCGCGCGAGAGCCCGCCGAGCGCGCCTCGCGTGGCAAGGCTTCGCACGAACACGCCCGGGTCCGTCGCGATCCTCTGCATGCGGATGCGATCGCCCAGCACCGCGCCGCCCGTGAACGGGCTCGACGGGTCCACCGCCACGACGCCCACCGTCCGCCCCTGCGTGCGCGCGAGCGCCACGAGCTTGTCCACAAGCGTGCTCTTGCCCGTCCCCGGCGCTCCCGTCACGCCGATCACGTGCGCGCGCCCGCCCAGCGGGTGCAGGAGCGAGAGCGCCTCCGAGGCGCCCCCGCCGTCGTTCTCAAGAAGCGTGATGAGGCGCCCGGCCGCGCGCGCGTCGCCTTCGCGAAGGCGCGAAACGAGCTGCGCCACGGAAGGGGCCGACGACGTCACGCCGCGTCGAGCTCCTTGCGGAAGAACGCCACGATCTCCTGCGTGCTCGTCCCCGGCCCGAAGATCTCCCGCACGCCCGCGCGCTTGAGCTCGCGCGCGTCGTCCTCCGGGATGACGCCCCCGCCCACCACGGGGATGTCGCCCGCGTCGCGCTCGCGGAGAAGCTCCAGCACGCGCGGGAAGAGCGCCATGTGCGCCCCCGAGAGGATGGAGAGCGCGACGGCGTCCACGTCCTCCTGCACGGCGGCAGCGGCGATCTGCTCGGGCGTCTGGCGAAGCCCCGTGTAGATGACCTCGAAGCCCGCGTCCGAGAGCGCGCGCGCGATCACCTTTGCGCCGCGGTCGTGCCCGTCGAGGCCGGGCTTTGCCACGAGGATGCGCCGGGGGCGCGTCGTGGCAGACGCGCGAAGCGCGTCCGCAGAGAGCGGGGGGCTCGGGGGGCTGCGGCCCCCCGGCGCGCGTGCGTCCGAGCGCGGCGCAATCGCCGACGGGTCCGGCCGGTCGCGCCGACTGCCCTTGAGCTTGCCCATGCGGGGGAAATCGGACCCGGGTACTTAAAACTCCGTGGGGGGAGGAACCGCGATGTTGCGGACCATGTATACATACGTATACCAATGTATGCATACGTATACATCTGGCGCTTGCTACCGCCCGTGTGGGGGGAAGAATCCCCCCACGCCCCCCTCTTTCTTGCTCTCTGCGGCCGCTTCGCGGCCGCTTTGGCGCAACGGTCTTGCGGGCACGCCGCCGACGAATCCCTCGACGTCCGAGTTCACGAGCGAATGCGCGGAGACGACCGCGCCGGGCGCAATCTTCACGCCGGGCAGGATCGTGCAGTTGGCGCCGATCGTGGCGCCCTTGCCCACGACGACCGGCCCCGTCCGCCACTCGCGCCGCAGGAACTCGTGCGTGAGGATCGTCGTGTTGTAGCCCACGATGCAATCGTCTTCGAGCGTGATGAGCTCGGGGAACAGGACGTCCATCGTGGCCGCCCACGCCACGCTCACGTTGTCGCCCACCTTCACGCCCATGCGACGGTACAGCCAGTTCTTGGCGCGGAAGCTCGGCAGGTCGCGCGCGAGCTTGTTGCAAAGCCAGTTGCGCGCCACGCGGCGCAGCGGGACGATCCGCCGCCAGTACTGCAGCGAGTTCGCGGGACCCGGACTCTCGCGCGTGGTCGTGCGTCGCATGGTCAGCCCCGGTACGTGCGGCGGAAGATTTCAGCGATTCGGCGCGCGAGCACCTCGCCGATGCCCTCGACCTCGCGAAGCTCCGCCTCGTCGGCGGCGGCGACGGCCGAGAGCGTGCGGAAGCGGCGCAGCAGGCGCTCGGCGAGGACGGCCGAGACGCCCGGCACGCCTTCGAGCACGACGCGGAGCTCGTCGTCGGGATCCGAGGCGCGCTTGTCCCCGCGCAGCGCGACGGGCCGCCCGGCCTCCTTCTGCTCGCGCCGCGCCATGCCGTACAGGAGGGCGGCCGTCTCGTGCGCGTCGCGCGTGCGCAGCACGGGCACGCCAAAGTCGGCGACGACGGAGGCGAGCGCGCCGTGCAGGGCCGCGGGCGGGATGCGGCGCGCGGGGGCGAGGTCCTCGCCTTCCACGACGAGGACGGGCGCGGCGTAGCTTTGGCGAAGGAGCTTCACCTGCGCGAAGAGGCGTCCGTCGACGAGGCTGTCGACGAGGTCGTCGACGGTCTTGCGCTCGACGCCCAGGCGGTCGGAGAGCACGAAGTCGCCCACGGGGAGCTGCGCGGGCTTCACGGCGACGTCCCTTGCCGCAAGCTCGCGCACGACGGGGCTCGTGAATTCGCGATGGTCGACGATGATCTCCAGGCGGGTCGGCGGGGCGGCGGCCGTGGAGCCGAGCGCCGGCTTCGCCGGCGGGCGGCCTTGCGGAATCGCCGCGGGCGATTCCGAGGGCCCGGAGGAAGCTTCGCTTCCTCCAGGGCTTTGGCCCCCCGGCGGCCCGTCGGGTTCCGATTCGCCGGACTTCGGCGGCGCAAAGGCTTCGAGGGGCGCCTGCGAGGCGCTCGGGGGCGCGCGGGCGGCGCTTGCGCTCAGGCTTGCGTTCACGGCCGCGAAGGATTTCCGCAGGTCGTCGACTTGCGCGCGCATGCGCTTCTCCTTGTTCTTCGCGCTCCAGTAGTAGGCCTCGTCGCGCGTGCCCTTGGCAAGGAGCACCACGACGCGGCCGGGTCGCAGGCGGCCGGTGCGGCCGCGGCGCTGGATCGTGCGGATCTCGCTTGCCACGGGCTCGTAGAAAAGGACGAGGTCGGTGGCGGGGATGTCGAGCCCCTCTTCGGCGACGCTCGTCGCGACGAGCACGTTGAACGCGCCGTCCTTGAACGCCTGCAGGACGGCGGCCTGCTCCTTCTGCGAGAGGCCTTTGTCCTCGCCGCGGCTGGCCTGCCCCACGAAGCGCGCGGGGCGGAGGCCCTCGACCTCGGCGAGCTTCTGGTGGAGAAGCTCGCACGTGTCGCGGTAGTGCGTGAAGACGATCGCGCGCGAGTCCGGCTTCTTCTCGAGCTGCTCGCGCAGGAGAAGGGCGACGCGCCGCAGCTTCGGATGCTCCACCCGCGTGCCCTCGGCGAGGATGCGCGCCTGGCGGATGCGAGGGTCGTCGAGGAGGGCCTTTGCCGCCTTCGAACGATCCTGCTCCAGCCGCTCGAAGTACGCTTGCAGCGCCTGGAGGCCCTGCGTCTCGACGAGCTCGAGCGCGTGGTTGGCCTTGAGCGCGCGCGCCTGGAGGCTCGCCATGCGGTAGAGCTCGCGGGGGGCCTTGTCGCCGGCCTCGCGAAGGCGCGCCTGGATGGCGGCTTGCGCCTTCAGGAGCTCGGCGGCGCCCACGCGCGGGGCGCGGACGAGGCTCGCCTCGCGCAGCGCGCGGACGTCCTCTTCGAGCGCGCGGCGGATGGGGTCCGCGACGGCGCGGAGCTGGTCGGGCATGGGAACCTCGAGCCATTCGAGCGCGATGCCGGGCACGTACGGTCGGACGTCGGGGTCCGATTCCGTGCGGATCTCGACGCCCTCGATGCCAAGGTTGCGGCAGACCTCGCCGATGCGCGCGGCCTCGCCGGGCGCCGAGGCCGCGCGCATCGGCGAGGCGGTCATGCCCAGGATGCGGCCTTCCGGCGCGCGGGCTCGGTAGCGCTCCGCGAGGAACGGGTACGCGTAGTCGCCGACTGCGCGGTGCGCCTCGTCGAAGACAACGATCGCGCAGTCGGCGAGGTCGACGCGCTCGGCGAGGACATCGTTGTGAACGACCTGCGGCGTTGCGCAGATGGCCTCGTGCGAGCTCCACAGGAGCGCGCGCTCGGAGGGCGGCGTCTCGCCGGTGAGCACGACCACGCGCGGCTGCGTGAGCGCGCGGGAGAGGAAGGCGGCGTGCTGTTCGGCAAGGGGCTTCGTGGGGGCGAGGAACAGCGCCTTCTGGCCGGGGCGCTGCCGCAGTCGCTCGGCGAGGACCGAAAGCGCGATGGCGGTCTTTCCAAGGCCGGTGGGCAGCACGACAAGCGTGTTGCGGGAAAGGCACGCGCGCGCGATCGCTTCCTGGAACGGCCGGCGCTCGAGGGTCGATGCGGCGATCCGGGGATGCTGCACGAACTCGGGCAACGGGCCGGCGCAACGCAACGCAAGTGCTTTAAGACGCCGGTGGCATGGGCGCGCGATGCGCGTGCTGCGGCGGGGAATCCTCGTGGGCGCCATGCTGTGCGCTTCCCTTTTCTTCGCGGCGCCGACGGGCGCGCAGCAGCCCGTGTGCGCGGCCGCTTCGTACGCGCTTGCGGTCGATCCGGCGACCGCGCGGCTGCCCCCGGGCGAGACGGCCGCGTACAACGTCACGCTCGCGAGCACGGACGCGGTCACGGCAAGCGTGCGGCTGTCGTTCTCGCAGCCCGACGCGGCGGAGTGGTCGCGAGCGCCCGAAGCGGAGGAGTTCACGCTTGCGCCCGGCTCGACGAAGACCGTGGTGCTGCGTCTCACCGCGCCGCAGAGCGTGGGTGCCGCGCGGTTTGCCGGCGTGACCGCGACTGCGTCCGTCACCTGTCCCCCGCCGATTCCGGTGCCCGGCGCGCCGCCTGTCTCGGGGCCGGTCCTCACGCAGACCGTCACGGCGTCCCTGGAGGTTCCGCCGCCCCCCTTCGTGCCGCCCTCGGGGGGCGGCGTGGGCCTTGGCGTCCTTCTTCTTTTCCCGTTGGCGCTTGCCGCGGTGGGCGCCGGCGCGTGGTGGTACCTGCGGTCGATGGGCGCGCCTCCGCTCCTGTCGGCGCCCGAGCCCCGCAAGAACGTGGAGCCGGGCAAGGGCGTCTCGTTCCCGCTCCGCCTGCGCAACGGCTCCTCGCAACGGGCGACGCTGCGGCTCGACGTGCAGGGCGGCGCCGAAGGGTGGACGGCCTTCCTCGCCATGCCCGACGTGCAGCTCGATCCGCGCGAGGAGCGGACCCTCTACGTTCTCGTGCGGTCGCCGGCGGGCGCGCGCGCGGGCGAGCACGTGGAGTTCTCCGTCACGGCGCGCGCGCCGCAGGGAGGGCCGACGCACGCCGCCAAGCTCGAGGCGTTCGTCGTCGGCGCGGGCGAAGGCGGCGCCGTCGCCTAGGATTCCGCTTGCTCGCGCTCGCGCTGCCGCGAGGTGCCGGGGGGGTCCGTCGGCGATGCGCGGCCGAGGGGGCCGTTGCCCTCGATGGCCGACTCCTCGCGGCGCTCGGGGCGCAGGAACGCCTCCGGCGGCTTGGTCTTTCGGTCGTAGAGCGTGGAGAGGATCTCGTCCAGCGATCGGTCGGTGGCCATGGGTCCCGCGTTTGCCGTGGTTCCGCAAAGGCCTGTTGGGACGGTTCACGGTCGGCGGGCCGCTAGCGGAGCCGGCGGTCCCGCCGTTTCTGCTCCCGCGCGGCGGCGGAGAGTTCGTCGGGAGCCCGCGGTTGCGCCATGGCCTCACGGGAGGCGCTCGCGCGCGCGGCCTCGTGCTGCCGCTCCGCGCGCTCGCGCGGATCTTCCGCCGGGATCGCGGAGCCGGGACGCGTGTAGTCTTTGCCGGCGTCTGCGGTCCCGCTCTCGCCCCCGCGTTTGGCAAGCTCGCGTTCGGTCTGGGAAACCTCGGGGCCCACGCGCTCGCGCGCGTCCCGCGCGACGTCGCCCACGCTCGGATCGGAGAGCACGCGCACGGATTCGTCGGGACGGGTTGCGAGCGATTCGGCCGCCGAGTCGTCGCTTGGCACGGCCTCCTCCCGGTCCGCGCGGTCCTTCTCGAGACGCCTCTGTTCGAAGACGTCGGTCACGGCTCGCCCCTGCCCGAGGCGCGGCCCGGGCGCCGCGGCGGGTGGTCCACGTGCGCGCGGACGGGCGGCGGCAGCGAGCGGGCGGCGCCGGCGATCTCCGGCGGCCGGGCGCCCGTCTCCGCCTGCGCGGCGACGGCGCGCTTCTCCCGCTCGACGTCGTCTGCCGGCCGATGCGCGTCGGACGGCTCCTCCGGATGCTCGGCGACGGTCGGCCGCTTGCGTCCTTGACCGTGCATGTGAAAGCCAAGGGCTCGGGGGGACGAGCAAGCTTGGGGACAAGGGTTGCTGCCCCGTCGGATTCAAGCAGGGGCGCGCGCTTGCCCGGATCGGATGGACGTCCGACGCTTCCTCGCCTTCAGCGACAGCATCTCGGAGCGGTGGTGGGATTCCCTTGCCCGGGTCCCCGCCGAGGCGTTGCGCGCCAACGTCGACTTCTCGTACTTCACGCCGCTTGGGATCCTCACGCACGTGGCCAACGTGGAGATGGCGTGGGCGGACGTCATCGCCGGCGAGCCGCCCGAGTGGGAACGCCACAAGCCGACGGAGTTCACGGGCCTGGGCGCGGTGCGCTCCTTCGCCCGGCAGGCCCGGGCGCGCACGCACGGCCTTGTCGCGTCGCTCGACGACGCCGGGCTCTTGCGCCTGTGCGGGCCCGTCGACCCCACGCACGCGGAGTCGCGGCCCGCGCGCTCGCACTACACGGTCGAGGAGATCCTCTTCCACATCCTCACGCACGAGCACCTCCACCGCGGCGAGGTGCTGGCGTCGCTGTGGCACCAGAACGTGGAGCCCCCGCCGTCGAACTACGTGGACTACGGCACGAAGCTTCGCTAGGGACGTCTACCGGCATACGCCGCGCGCAAGCCCGTCGGAGGACACCGTCTTGGCGTTGTTCGTCTCGTCTGCCTCCGGCAGGATGCCAGCCTCCCCGAGGAAGGCGTAGTCGGGGTCGGTCGGGCGGTCGATCGTCACGAGGATGTCGTATTCGCCGGGGACGGGCGCCAAGGGCGCCGGCGAAGCAAGGGAGGCCAGCGGGAAGCCGTAGCGCAGCTCGTAGGTCCGCTCGTGGCCTGGCAGGAGGTCCTCCTCCCACACCTGGGAGGCGTACGTGGCGCGCTCGCCGGAGGCGCGATCCGTCACGATGGCTTCGGTCCATGCGAGGAACCCGCCTGTGGGTCCCGGCCCGAGGTTTCGGATCGTGACGCGCAGGCGGCCGGGCCATCCGCCGTCGGCCGCCACGCATTCCTGCCTCTCCATGCGCTCGATCGCAAGGTCGGGCGGGGGCGGCGGCGCGGCCGGCGGGGGCTCCCACGCGGAGGCGGCGATCGGCTCCTCGGGCGGCGCCGTCGCCTCGCGCCTTCCCTCCACGAGGCCCAGCGGGTCGCGCTTTCCCTGAAGGACGCTTGCCGCCGAGAAGGTGCCCAGGAACAGCGCTGCGAGAAGGAGAACGAGGATCGCGGCTTGCAGCGGGCGATGCGGCGGCATGGTATCGTCCCCCCGCTGGCGAGGGGACGCTTCTCGTAGACCCCTTCCGCATTAACGATTCCTGTACGATCGTTCTCCACACACGACGTGACGTTCTTGGCGGAACCGTCATTCCCCCGCCCGTCGTGGATTCCGTGGGGCCCCGGGCCCGCACTGTCACCCACCCGAGTTCTCACCCGGCTGGCCACGAAACGGGGCCCCCGAATTCCTCCCGCCCGGGCGCCTGCGGGCGCCGCGGTCACCCGGCAAACGTGAAGATGCCGCCCATGACCGCCTTGCTCGCGTAGCTGATGAGCACGGCGATCCAGACCATGGCCACGAAATTCACGAAGCTTGCCGACCAGTCGCCGCCGTCGACGAGTTTCAGCATGACGGCCGCGGCAAGCGCGTGGAACACGAGCAGGAAGAAGAGCATCTCCTCGATGCCCGAGGTGTCCACGTCGATCGTGAGGTGGATCGGAACGAGGGTGGTGGGCACGCTCGCAAGCCCGAAGAGCGAGTTCAGCACGTCGAGCATGCCGATGCCGATGAACAGCGTGAAGGCCATGCCGGCGGTGAAGCCGAGCATGAGGCGCCGGAACGTGCCGGCCGTCCCGTAGCGGCTCTTGCGCAGGTTGAGGATGCGCGTCACGTTCGTGCTGATGATCTCGCCCACGGCCTGCGGTTTGCCCCCCGCGCGGATGCCTTCGATGAACATGGCGTTGAACTTCTCGATGAGGTTGCTGCCGCTCTCGGCCGAGAAGTGCTTCCAGGCGAGCACGTCGTGCAGGCGCCACGTCAGGCGCGCAAAGAGGTTGTGGACCTGGGTGGTAAGCGGGCCGAAGTTGTGCGCCATGAGCTTCTTTAGGACCTCGCGCAGCGATCCGCCCTTGGCGGCAAGCGAGGAGCCCAACGAGCGGACGAAGGCGGCGTAGTTGTCCTCGCGCCGCTTCACGCGCGCCTCGACCGTCTCGGCGAAGAGGCCGGCGGCGGCCATGGGCGTGACGGCGACGGCAAGGGCGAGCCCGACGGGCACGTCCAGCAGGCGCGGCAGCAGGAAAAACATCACGATGGCCGCGGCGGCGCCCCCGGTCACGAGGAGCTGGATCTGGTTGCGCTCCTTCGTCACGATGTCGAGGCGATGCCACAGGCGGTCGCTGGGGGCGCGCGACTGAAGCATGAACAGGAACAGGACCTCGAGGAAGAAGAACAGGAACAGGATGCCGACGAGGAGCTGCGAAGGATCGATGCCGGTGAGAAGCGGCGTGATGATGGCGAAGATCACGAGGAAGACGCCCGACATCATCGTCGAGAGGTAGAGGTCCTTCATGCCCTCGAGCTGGTAGATGGACGTCTCGTAGACCGTCGCGTACTCCTTCATGACGACGCTCTGCTCGTTGCGCAGGAACACCTCGAGGTCCTGACCGGTCTCGAGCGCGTGGGCCAGGCGCTCGAGGAAGTCGGCGAGGATGTTCGAGGGCGTCGTCTTCGAGACGAACCGGCAGGCCTGCGGGAGCGACAGGTTCCAGTTCGAGACGAGGCTGTAGATGCGCTGCATCTCATCGGCGAGCGCGTTGTACTCCTTCTTCTCGCCGAGGATGCGGATGATCTCGGCGCGCGGGATGTTCGACGTCGAGAGGACGCCAAAGTGCGTCATGAAGAACGGGATGGCGTTGTTGATCTCGGCGCGCTTCCTGTCGGCGAGCGAGACCGGAAGCAGGATCGCGACGCCGGCGGCAAAAGCGACGAGGAGAATCGGGACAAGCGGCGCGACGAACTCGGGCAGCAGGGGCGCGACCAGGCGCGGGACCAGGAGGGCGAGCACGATGCCGACGGCCACGATGGGCACGGCGTAGAACGTGACGTACCGGCTCGGGGGCATGTTGAGCGTCTGGAACGTCTTCGCGAGGTCGATCAATGCGGCAGCCCCTCCGGCATGTCGACCTTGAAGGGAAGGCAGGCGGGCCCCTTGTCCGCGTAGGCGAACAGCAGGCGGTTGACCTCGTGGGTCTCCAGGATGCCGTGGTCCACCATGCCCTGCAGCACGCGCGTGCGAAGCTCGAGCTCGGCGTAGATCTGTCGCGGGTCCTCGTAGCCGTGCTGCTCGGCGATCTTCTTCTCGAGGATGTACGAGTTGTTCATCCCCTTGAACGTGTGGCGATCCGACGCGGCGTCGTAGACGAAGACGGGCCGCGTCATGATGCCCCCGTCCATCTCGCTGTAGCCCTCGATCTCGTCCACGGCCGTCACGCGGCGGATGAGGCGACCTTTCTTGTAGAGCGCCTGCTGGAAGACGGCCACGTTCAGGTTGTCCATGAACGTGAGCGGGATGTTGATGGGATCGGCCGTGAGCCGCTGGATCATCTTCACCTTGTTGCTCGCATGGAACGAGGCGACGGTCGGGTGCCCCGTCTGCATGGCTTGGAAGGCGACGGCGCCCTCGGCGCCGCGGATCTCGCCCACCACGATGTAGTTCGGGCGCGACCGCAGCGCGGCCTTGAGGAGGTCGAACATCTTCACGCGCGCCTCCTCGGGACCCGACTCCCGCGTGAGCAGGCGCTGCCAGACGGGGTGCGCGGGCCGCACCTCGGGCGTGTCCTCGGCGCTGTAGAGCTTGCTTCGCGGCGGGATGAACTGCAGGATCGAGTTCAGCGTGGTGGACTTGCCGCACGCGGCCTCGCCGCACACGAACAGCGACATGGAGTTCTCCAGGCACAGCCACAGGTACGCGGCGATCTGGGCCGTCAAGGTCTTCCACGCGATGAGCTGCGTGACGGAGAGGGGGTTCTCGTGCACGCGGCGGATCGAGAAGCTCGGCCCCTTGCGGGACACGTCGTCGCTGTAGACGACGTTGATGCGCGAGCCGTCAAAGAGCGTCGCGTCCACGATCGGGCGCGCGTCGGAGACGGGCCGTCCGATGCGCTCGGACAGGTTGCGAAGGTACGAGTCGAGGTAGCCCTCGTCCTCGAAGCGGACGTTGCTTGGAAGCATGTCGAAGAACTTGTGGATGACGTGGATGTAGCCTGTTCCCACGCTCTGGATGTCCTCGAGGTAGGGATCCTGCATGAAGGGCTCAAGCGGCCCGTACCGCGCGATGTCGCGGAGCACGTGGTAGCGGAGGATCGGGGCGCGCGCCGGGTCCACCTGCACCTTGCCGGGGCTCTTCGTCGGCGCGACGACCTTGTCGAAGAGGCGGAGGATCGCGGCTTCGAGCTCGGCCTGGCCCTTGGGCGGCTTGTCGTACAGGGCGGCCTGGAAGATGGCGTCCTTGGCCGCAAGCGCAAGCCTCACCTCGGGCCCCTCGAGCGCGGGCTCCACGACCGTGTACAGCTGGCGGCGGTCCACCGTGTGCACGTGCGCGTACATGCCCGGCGCGGTGGGGTAGACGACGTCCACCTCGGCATCGTCCACCTGCGGCACGAGCACGCGCGCCCATCGCGGGACGCGCCCGTGCTCGGAGCGGTACCGAGCGAGATAGCGCGCAAGCTCGGGGTCGGCGGCAAGCGCCTCCTCGAGCGTCTCGGGGGGCTGCGCGGGCGGGCCGCCGTTGCCCGGGACGTGCGCGACCTTCAGCGGCTGTGCGATGCCATCGCCTCCTCGATGCGGAAGGGAAGCACGGCGTCGCCCTTCTCGGCGTATTCCTGGAAGAAGCGCGCCATGCGGTGGTAGTCGAACTCCTTGCGGCGGGCGAACTCCTCGAGGATCGCCGTGCGCTTGTCGAGCTCGGCGTAGATCGCGCGCTTGTCCTTGAAGCCCATCTTCTCGGCGACGAGGTTCTCGAGGACGTACGAGTTGTTGCGCCCGCTGAACTGGAACTTGTCGGACACGGGGTCCCACGCGAACACCTGCCGCGTGATGACGGACTTCGTGCGCTTGCTGTAGCCCTCGATCTCCTCCACGGCGAGCACGCGGCGGAGCATCTTGCCGTGGACGTACACGGCCATCTGGATGAGCACGACGTTCAGGTTGTCCATGAACGGCAGCGGAACGTTGATGGGGTCGCTGCTGAAGCGCTGGATGAGCTTGCCCACCGAGGAGGCGTGGAACGTGGCCATGGTGGGGTGGCCCGTCTGCATGGCCTGGAAGGCGACGGCGCCCTCGGCGCCTCGGATCTCGCCCACGATCACGTAGTTGGGGCGGGAGCGCAGCGCGGCCTTGAGGAGATCGTACATGGTGACGCTGCTCTCCTTGTTGCCCCGGTCGCGGGTGATGAGCTGCTGCCAGTTCGCGTGCGGCGGGAGGACCTCGGGCGTGTCCTCGGCGGTGAGGATCTTGCTCCGCGGCTTGATGAAGGGAAGGATGCCGTTCAAGGTGGTCGTCTTGCCGGAGGCCGTCTCGCCGGCCACGAAGACGGACATTCCGTTCTCCAGGCACAGCCACAGGTACGCGCCGATGCGCGCCGACCAGGTGCCCCACGCGATGAGCTGCGTGGCTGGAAGCGGCGTGTCGCTGAACTTGCGGATCGTGAACGACGAGCCGCCCTTGCTCACCGCATCGCTGTAGACGACGTTGATGCGGGAGCCGTTCGGGAGGGCGCCGTCCACGATGGGGCTCGAGTCGGAGATGGGTCGCCCCATGCGCTCGCCCATCGTCTCGAGCCAGCGGTCGAGGTGGGAGAGGTCGCGGAACTTGATGTTCGTGTCCACCATGCCGAAGATCTTGTGCACGACGTGCAGGTTGCGCATGCCAAGGCCGTTGATGTCCTCGATCCACGTGTCGCGCATGACCGGCTCGATGGGCCCGTGCTCGACGACGTCGCGGAAGAGGGCGTACCGAAGCTTCTCGAGAAGCGGGCCGTTCACGGGCACGCGCTTCTTGCGGAAGCCCGTCCCGACGGTGACGCCGCCGCCTTGGAGGATCTTGTCGAGGAGCTTCCCGAGCGCGTCCTTGTACTCCGCCGGCTCGTCGGGGACGGCCACCTCGGGCGCGCGCAGGAACACCTGCATCTTCAACGCCTCAAACGTGGATTCCTCCTCGGGCGCAAGCACGGGCTCGATCGCGTAGTAGCGAGGGAACAGGCTCGTGCCGTCCTTCACCAGGTGGACGAAGATGGGGTCGCCCACCGGGTACAGGAAGTCGAGGGGCTTGGCGGCCTTGAGGTCGCGCGTCATGACGGGCTTCCATGCCGGCTGGGGCTTCCCCTGGGCGGCAAGCGAGGCGAGGTAGGCCCCGAGGTGGGGGTTGCGGGCGACTGCGTCCTCCAACGCGTCGTTCTGCGTGTCCTCTCCCCCCGTGCGGCGCTCAGACGACCGACTTGATCTCGATCACGATCCCCACCCCCGGCTCGACCCGGTACCCGATGACGTCGCCGAAGCGACCCTGGGCCCGCGACAGCCGGTTCACCACGATGCGCCGCGCCGCCACGTTGCCCAGGAGCTCGAACTTGAGCGACAGGAACATGTCGGCGCTCTCCTTGAACAGGCTTGCGACCTCGTCGCGCACCTGGCCCGACTCGAAGTTCACGACGATCGTCTTGCCCAGCGAGTTCAGGCGCTTGAAGAGGTAGAGGGCCTCCTCGATCTGCTCCATGGCCGCGGCGCTTGAGCCGCTCATGCGCTCGTGGTCGGCCAGGAACTTCGAGAAGCTGTCGAAGAGGATGACGTCCTTCGTGTACATCTTCTGGGTGCGCACGACGCGCCGGAGGAGGTCGTGACGCGGCGCGCGCGCCCCGAGGAGCGGGTAGACGGGGATGAAGACGAGGCGCTCCTCGACGACGGCCTTCTCGACGTCGTACTTGAGGCTCTCCATCTGGTCGAGGAAGCCCGCCGTCGTGAGCTCGGTCGAGACGTAGGTCACGGAGTGGCCGTTCTGGACGAGGCCGTAGGAAAGACGCTGGCTTAAGATGGACTTGCCCGCCCCGTACTCGCCCTCGACGATGACGAGCGAGCCGCGGGGAAGGCCGCCCCCGAAGCGCTCGCAGAGCTCGTCGCGGTCGAGGCCGAAGCCGTACGGCTGCATCCTAGCTCCTCCGGAATTCGATCTCGGCGGCGATGCCGCTCTCCGTCACCACGCGCGCCCGGTGGTCCCCCGTCGGGACGATCCCGGCGACCGCGACCTGCGCGACCTCGCCGGGCCGGATCGTGTCGTCGTCGTCGCTTCCGAGCACGTCGAAGGTCGCGTTCGTGTACACACGACCGTCGAGGAGGACCGTGAGCAGGGTCACGCGCACGTTGGCCGTTCCCGTGTTCTTCACGTAGAGCACGAGATCGTCCGAGTTCATCTGGAACGGATCGTTCACGATGGCGACGTCCGTGCGCAGGCTCCGCGCGACGCCCGCCCCGCGCGCGTCGAGCCCTCCGGAAAGGTCGTTTGACACGCCGCCTACGATCACGACGAGCGACCCCGCAAGGAGGATCCCGGCGATGAGGAAGACCATCTCCGTGACGGCCGACGACGCCACGTCACTCCCTCCAGAAGGCCATCTTGCCGTCGGGCGCGGCAAGCGCCACGTGGGCGGGAAGCTGCGGGTTGGCGACCTCCAGCACAAGCGTCGTCTTGGGGGGCCACACGAGCGTTTCCGCCCCTTCCACGAGCACGCTTGTCACGTTGGCGTCGCGCACGACGCCGTCGAGCAGCACGTTCACCAAGCTAGCGTTGTACGTGACCGCGCCGTCGTTGAAGGCCGTGATCACCGCCCGCGGCGTGCCCGATGCCTCGAAGACGACGTCGTCGACGCGAAGGGCCCCTTGCGCGGCGCGCTCGAGGCGCGATTGCGCGTCGTTCACGCCTTCCAGGACCTTCTTCTGCGCGTTGAGGAACGCTCCTGTCGTCTGCGTGAGCACGAACAGGCCCGCGGTGAGGAGAATCGTCGCCACCACGATCAGGCTGAACCCCATCGCCCCACACCCCCCGCGTTCGGCTATCCGCGCTTGGCCAGGCGCTTGATCGCGTGTTCAAGCTGCACGACCTCGCCCTCGTTGAGGCGGTTGCCCGCGAGGTAGTCAAGGAACCGGAGGCTTGTCATGTGGATGTGGACGAGCTCCTTGGGATCGACCACGCGCGAGGGCGGCGCGGACTCGTCCCGCGGCGCGATGCCCTGCGCGAGGTTGCGCATCCACTGGTGCACCTCCTCGCCGATCCAGCCCACCTCGCGGTAGTAGTCGATGAAGCGGTGGAGGTCTTGCGGCTCCACCGTCTGGAGCATGTACTCGAACCATTGCAGCGTGACGTACGACTCGCGCAATCCCTGCGCGCTCATCTCCGCCACGGGCACGCCCGGCGGGCCCTTCCACATGCCCGAGACGGGCACGGATGGGGCCTTCATGAGCGGGGGCATCGGCGGGAACGAGAGAGCCGGGGCCAGAGCGCTCGCCGCGGGGGCCGGCCCGGCGGAGCCGGGCGACGGGTCGGAGGGAGGAAGCAGCGCGTCGAGGCCCAGGGAAGGCGGAGCGGGAGCGGGCGCCGCAGCGTCGGCGGGCGCCGGTTGAGCCGGGGCGATCCCCGGGACGGCTAGCGCGACGGGCGCGTCGTCTTCGGGCACGACCGGCACGATCTCGCGGACGCCGTTTCCGTTGCCCGGCGTCGGGCGCGTCATGTTGGCGCCCCCGGCGAAGGGCTCGGCCTCCTCGTGGCCGAGGAACGGATTGTAGTTCATCGAGAGGACTTCCGAGAGGTTGAGGAGGAACTTCATGCGCTCCTCCATGCGGCCCACCTTGTCGGTGAAGCCCTTCATGGTGTCCCGCTCGCTGTCGACGCTCTTGGCCAGAAGCGTGATCTTCTCGGAGAGGTCCTGCATCCACGGCTCGGGCTGCGCGGCGCCTGGAACCGGAGCGGCGGGAGGAACGGCGGGCGCCGACGGCGGCGGCGCGGGGGGAGGCTGCGGCGCGGGCGCAGCCGCGGGGGCGATTGCCGGCGCGGCGGCCGCAGGCGGCGCGGCCGCGAGGCCCTCCTCCTTCTTCCCTCGTCCGAACATGAGTCTCACCTCGGGGCGCAAGCCGATCCCGCCGGTCGGCTCGCCGTCACCCGGGAACGTATTGCGACGCGCGGTGGGATATAACCGGAACGGACGGGGCGTTTTCCCGGAAGCGTCGGTGGGGAAACCGGACTTTCGGGAGAACACCGCCGCTTTAAGACGGGTTTCCTGCGCACATGCGCAGTAAACCCTTCGGCGACCGCTCTACCGGAGCGTCACGACGAGGTTCGTGCCGTAGCTTGCCGGCGCGATGAAGTCGGCGCGCACGTGCGTGCCGATCTCGGGCACGAGCAGGATCTCCATGGGCTTGCGGGCCGAGAGCTGGAGGCTGTCGGCCGTGAGGTTGATGTTCACGACCACGAGGTCCCCCGCGTTGATGACCGGGTTGAGGAACGTGAACGACCCGTCGGCGTCGCGCAGGGCCGTCGTGTTGAACTTGCCCTGCGACTCCGTCCCGCTCGTCCAGCCGAGCACGGTCACGCGCTGCCCGGTGTTCATCTGGATCATGAGCTGCGAGAGATCGATGCTCTGCGCGCCCGGAGCCACGCTAAGCGTGATGTTCATCATGGTCATGTTCGCCTCGGACAGGGAGGCGCGCTTGCCCGTGATGCTGTTGACCTGAAGGTTGCTTGCCACCTGCTGGGTCGTCTCCTGGCCGGTGCGCGTGGAGCGCTCCTGGAGCTTCCCGCTCGTGTCGATGAGGACCGAGGCGGCGATGGCGGCGACGAGGACCGTCGCGATGAAGACGATCATCGTGCCGATCCCGACCTCGGCGCGATCGTTCCGTTCCAACGCCTTGCGGCAAGCCTTCATGCCGATGTCACCCGAACCCGTTTCGTTCGTGCTAGGAGATAAACGCTGGACGGGAAGCCACGGGGACCCAGGTCTCCCTCGACCCATGGTCCTGTTCCCCTGGGCCGTCCTCTGGGACGGGTTCAAGTCCCGTGATGCGGGCGATGGAACCCGAGGGTAGGGCCGCGGGGACGCGGACGGTCTGGCGGACGGCGACGGAGTCTCCCACGTGGAGGGTCTGCTGGATCTCGACCGCGCGGCCCGGCACGTAGATGCCCTCGGGCACGCGCAGGTGGATCTCGACGAGGTCGCCCGCGTTTGCCACCGGCGGCTCCTGCGACGTGGAGCCGTCGTTGTCGCGAAGCGCGGAGGCGACGAAAATGCCCGGACCGGCTTCCTGGGAGAACGTGAACGTGTGGGAGGTCCCGCGGATCTCGAGCACGATGCGCACCGAGCGAAGGTCCACGGGCCCCGACCACGCCGGGACGCCCAGGAGTTCGCGGATTTCGAGGCCCGGCGCGTCCACCCGCGCGCGGATCTCGAGGACCTGCATCGTGGCCGGATCGCTGCCCCCCGTTCGCTCGTCGGCAAACGCGCGCGAATCCTCGCCCATCTTCGTGGCGGAGCTGATGAGGAAGCTTGCCCCCAAGCTTGCGGCGCCGATGCCCACGAGCACGAAGGCGACGGTGAGGAGGCTTGCGGCCCCGGCGTCGTCCTTGCGCGCGGAGGCGCCAACGAAACGACGAACGGTGCGCTCGACCATGCCCATCCCGCGCCGTGGTTTTCGCGGTCCCTGTATATGGTCCTTGCTCCGGGTCCCCCGACGCTTGGCAGCAATCAACCCGGTCGCGGCCCGGGAACCGGCTCCCTACTTAAGGGGGATGATGAGGCTCGATCCGTAGGATGGCGGGGTCGAGAATCCCACGTTGAGCGCGGCGCCCCCCTCGGGAAGGAAGGTCATCGTGACCTCGTCGCGCGGACGAAGCGGCATCTCGTTGGCCCCCGCTCCAAGCTCGATCGTGAGCCTCACGACGTCGCCCGACGTGACGGCCGGATTGCCCGCGGAGAACGAGCCGTCGGGGTCGCGGATCGCCTCGGCCGCGTAGGTTCCCGCGCCCGGCGCGCCGCTTGTGTAGGCAAGCGTGAGGCGCATCGTGCCGTTGCCCAGCTGGATGCGCAGGGGGTCGAGGTCCATGGCCGCGGCGCCGGCGGCAAGCGAGACGTACACCTCGAGCGTCTGGAGGCCCTCGTCCGAGACGCTGCTGCGAAGGCCCACGATGCTGTCGACGGAGAGGAAGGTGGCCACCTGCGTGGTCGTGTCCTGCCCCGCTCGCGTGGCGCGTTCTTGCAGCTTGCCGCTCGTGTCGATGAGGACGGCGGCGGCGATGGCCGCGATGAGCACGGTCGCGATGAACACGATCATCGTGCCGATGCCCACCTCGGCCCGCCCGCGGCGGTCCCGCGAAAAGGCGTTGGCTCGCACGGGGTCACGCTCGAGAGAATGGGAAAGAAACGGGGCCGGCCGCGTGGCCGGCCCCGGCGTTCGTCGATGCGGCGATCACCCTACTTGAGGGTGATGTACGTGTCCGAGCCGTACGTGGCCGGCGTCACGAAGCCGACGTGGACGCGGTTGCCGATCTCCGGGATGAAGATCATCGTGACCGCGTCGCGGGGCTCGAAGGGCATGTTGTTGCCCTCGCGCGCCACGCCGTTGTTGTCACGGCCTTCCTTCCAGAGGCTCAGCGTGATCTTCACCATGTCCCCCGCGTTCATGACCGGCGACGAGAAGCTGAACGAGCCGTCCGCGTCGCGCACGGCCGTCGCGTTGTACTTGCCCTTCGTCGCGTTCACGTAGGCTCCCGTGTCGGTCGCAAACGCGGTGTTGGCCGCGCAGCCCGTCGCGGTGGCCGTGCAGAGGTTCGTGCCGGACCACTCGAGCACCGTTTGCTTCGTCCCGTTGAACAGGTGGATGCGCAGCTGCTTCAGGTCCACCGTGCTCGCGCCGGGTGCCAGCGTGATGTACACCTCGGTCTCGTTGAGCCCGGCGGCGGAGGTTGCGTTGCGCTTGCCGACGATGCTCTCGATCTGGACGTTGCTGGCCACCTGCTCGGTCGTCTGCTGCCCGGTGCGCGTGGAGCGCTCCTGCAGCTTCCCGCTCGTGTCGATGAGGACGGCGGCCGCGATCGCCGCCACCAGGACGGTGGCGATGAAAACGATCATGGTGCCGATGCCGACCTCGGCCTTGTCTTGGAAGCGTTGAATTGCCTTGCTGTTGGCTCGCATGGTTTCGTCACTCTCCGAGGATCCTCACTTGAGGCGGATGATGGTGTCCCCGCCGTAGCTGTTCGGCGTCTGGAAGCCGACGACGATCTGGTTGCCGACCTCCGGCGAGAATTCGAGAACGACGGACGTGCGCGGGGTCCATTCCTGGCTGATCGCCGTGTTGTCGATCTGCAGCTTGACGAGGTCCCCCGCGTTCATCACGGGGTTCGCGGCGGTCCAGCCGCCGTCGGCGTCCCGCACCTTTGCGGCCGAGAACTCGGTCGCCGAGGCGGCGCCGTTCACGTACCGGAGGACCGACTGGGCCGCGCCGGTGCGAACGATGATTCGCAGCTCGTTCAAGTCCACCGAGCTTGCGCCGGGCGCAAGCGCCACGTAGACCTCGGTGTCCTTGATGCCAGCATCGGACGCCGCGTCGCGCAGGCCGATGATGCTGTCCACCTGCAGGTTGCTTGCGACCTGCTCAGTCGTCTGCTGCCCGGTGCGCGTGGAGCGCTCCTGCAGCTTCCCGCTCGTGTCGATGAGGACGGCGGCCGCGATCGCCGCCACCAGGACGGTGGCGATGAAAACGATCATGGTGCCGATGCCGACCTCAGCTTGGTCCCTTCGCTTGTCAATGGCGTTGCGGTTGGCCCGCATGCTCGTCACCGGCGGATCGAATGTCGGCCCGCTATAATAACCCCCCATCGAATGGGAGAACCGCACAAACACCCGCTTTCGAAAGTCCGCACACACGGCCGCCGCAACCGCGGCGACCGTCGGCGAGAAAGCGCGCGCTGGCGCACGATTTTCCTGTTGATGGATGCCGCTACTTCAGCGTAATGATGGAGTCGGTGCCGAAGCTCGCCGGCGTCTGGAAACCGACCTGCACGCGGTTGCCCACCTCGGGGATGAGGTACATCAAGACCTCCCGTCGCGGGCCCCAATCGAACCCGTTGGGTCCGTTGGCGATCGAGACGCGGATGAGGTCCCCCGCGTTCATGACCGGCGTGGCGGCCGTGAAGGAGCCGTCGGCGTCTCGGATCGCCGTCGTGTTGAAGGTGCCCACGAGCGCCGCGCCCGTCCAAGGGTTCTCGCTGCTGTACTGGAAGATGAGCTGGTTGTGGCCGTCGCGGACCTGGACGCGCATCTGCGCGAGGTCCACGTTGCTTGCCCCCGGCGCAAGGCCGAGGTAGATCTGGGTCCAGTTGAGGGTGGAGGAGAGGTTGCCAAGGCCGTCCCACTCGTCGCGCAGGGCGACGATGTATTCGACCATGAGGTTGCTGGCCACCTGCTGCGTGGTCTCCTGGCCGGTGCGCGTGGAGCGCTCCTGCAACTTGCCGCTTGTGTCGATGAGCACGGCGGCCGCGATCGCGGCGACAAGCGTCGTCGCGATGAACACGATCATGGTGCCGATGCCAACCTCGGCCCGCTCGCTCCGCAAACGTAGGGCTGTCCGGTTGGCTCTCATCTCGTCACCGGAAGCCCGATCGGCGTCAGAATCTAATAAAGCCGGAGCAAACGGACGAATCCCCCAAATCGGGACTTTTGGAGCCCGGGCCGGATCAGGGGGAAAGGCCGGGACCAAGCTCCCCGGGGGGGCGGCTCTGCCGGCGGGCGAGGATCACGCTGCGGACGTACTCCTCCGTCCGGGAGAGCTGGTCCTCAAGCGCTTCAATCCGCTCGCAAAGCTGGGAAAGCTCCTGCTTTTCCTGATCCTTGGCGGCGAAGATGAGCTGGAAGTCCTGGAGGGCGCGCCGAAGCGGCTCGTCGGAGGCGGGCGACGGGGGCGGCGGGGAGGCCGCAGGCGCAGGCTCGGTCGGTTCGGGCGGCGCGACCTCGAT
>DATLFM010000093.1 GCA_035541015.1 Candidatus Thermoplasmatota archaeon | reverse complement strand
GGTACACCCGGGGGTCTTGGGCCGGGAGCGGGAACATCCCGGTGGCACGCATGTTGGCGGTACGAACGGCGGTTGCGGCATTGCTCGCATTGACAATTCTCGGATTCACGGCGCCCTCGGTCGCCGCAACGGAGATCGCCTCGAACCCCGGCGCGGTGGCCTCCCAAGCCGCCGCCGTGGTCGAGAGCAGCCTTCCCAAGGCCTCGTTGCCCTCCCGCATCGAGGCCCCGACGGCCCAGGACGTGACAAGCGTGGTCGCCCAGCGGCGAGCCGTCGTCGAGCAGGCCGCCTCCGGCCTTGCCGACCGCGTCGCCCCCGTCGCCGACCCTGCGCTTGGCCTTCTTTCCGAGGCCCGCAAGGCGCCCGAGAGCCTTCCCTCGACGCGCGCGCACGCCCAGCCGGCGTCACCGGAGGCGCCCCTGGACGCGAGCCTGGCCATGGCCGCCGGGGCGGCCGTGGTGGCCTCGCCCCTCGTGTCGGCCGCGCTCGTCGGCGGCGCGACGGCCAGCAGCGGCGCCATCGACTATCGCGACGCGCGCCGCGGCTTCCTCGCCGCTCCCATGCCCTTCTACTCGCGCCTTTCCCGCCGGGAGCTTCTCGTGCACGACGCGCGCTCGAAGCTCCACGAGACGATCCGCGCGGAGCCGGGCGCAAGCCTGCAGGACCTCGTCGACCGCACGGGCCTCTCGCGAAGCGCCGTCGCCTACCACCTGCACCTCCTCGAGCGGCAGGGCTTCGTGGCAAGCGAGCGCTCCGGCCGCGCGCGGCGGTACTTCCCCGCGGGCGCCTTCGGCGGCGACGTCAAGGCGGCCGTGGGCGCCGTGCGCAACCCCAAGGCGCTTGCAATCGGCGCGTTCATCCGCGACCACCCGGACGTTCCCCAGCGCGCCCTCTGCGCGCAGTTCCTCATGAGCCCCACCGCGGCACACTGGCACCTCCGCAAGCTCGAAGAGGCCGGCCTCGTGCAGAGCGAGCGCGTGGGCAAGGAGGTCCGCTACCGCGCGACGGCGCTTTGGGGCGCGCTTCCCAACCAGGCCTCCGCGGTCGACGCGCCGGTGCCCACGACCCTCGAGGTCTCCGAGCGCGCCGTCGGCGCCTGAACGGCTCACGTCAGGATCGGGATGAGCAGGCGCAAGTCCTTCTCCTCCACCACCACGTCGGCCGCCTTGCGGACGTCGTCGTCGCTCGGGTTGAAGGCGACGCCAAAGCCCGCCGCGCGGAACATGGGGACATCCTGGCTGCTGTTGCCCACGGCCGCGCATCGGCCGGGCGTTGCGCCCAGATCCGCGAGGAGACGGGGGATGGGCCGGCCCTTGTCGAGGACCGGCACGTTCACGAACCCGTCGTCGAGCAGCCGCCCGTCGTGGTCGAAAAGGACGCCGTTTGCAAGGTAGGCGCCGATGCCGGTCTCCTCGCACACGCGCTTGGCCAGGATGTCGAGGCCGCCCGAGACGATGGCCGTCTTCGTGCCGCGGCGCGACAGCTCGGCGACGAGTTCCTTCGCGCCGTCGATGAGCGCAAGCTTCGCGAGCGTGGCCTCAAGCTCGCGCCGGTGCCCGAGCCCCGCCTGCTTCCAGCGGGCGAGGTCGCGCCGGACGAACTCCACCTCGTCGAACTCGCCCCGCAGGAACGCCTGCAGCACCCCCTCGTTGTCGATCCCGAGGCTGTGGTGCACCCATTCCCAGCTCGAGTGGCGGTCCACGAGCGTGCCGTCCATGTCGAAGAGAACGGCCTCGAAGCGGGGTCTCATCGCGGCACCGGCTCCGTCGCGGTGGCGCGGATCTCGTAGGTGCCCTCGCCCGTGGCGGAGAGCCGCACGGACCATGCGCCCGTCCGCGGGGAACGGAGCGAGAAGTCCCGTTCGCCGCTTGCGTCCCATTCGAACGACTCGCCGGCGCCCGCCGGGTCCCGGATCGAGGCTTCGGCGCGGCCCTGCACGGGAGGCGGGGCAGGAACGACGGGCGTGTGGAACGTCACGCGAAGGAGGATCGCAAGGTCGGTCGAGCCGGGCGTCACCTCGAACGTGACGACCTCCTCGCGAGCCGGCGCGTTGAGCGGCGAGAAGCTGCCGGCGACCTGCGCCTTGGCCACGCTTGCGTACTCGGGCCCGGTGACCGTGTCCAGCACCGCGCAGCCCGAAAGCGCGGGAAGAAGGAACGCGGTCGCAAGGGTGGCCGCCGCCGGTCGCATCGCGAGCGAACCCGCCTTTGCCCATACGAACCTTGCGCAAGCGGGATCAACGCTTGCCGCGCCCGCGCTTTCCGGACTTGGGACTCTCGGAGCGCTCCTCCCGCTCCTCCTCGTCCTCGTCGTCCTGCTCGTCGTCGCCGTCGTCGTCCTTGCGATCCCCGCTCAAGACGATGCCCTTCACGACATCGAGGAGCCCGCCTCGCGAGGACGGGGCTTCCGGTGGATCCTCGGTCCCGCCGGCCGCCGGCGGCGCCGTGTCGGGCGGCCGGACCGAAGGCGGCTCGTCGCGCGGCGGAGGCCCGGCGACGCGCGCGGAGGGTCGCGACGGGGCGTCCGCGTCGCCCGGCGGCTTGGGAAGCAAGGGCGCGTCGGCCGGAGGCGTCGTCGCGCTCTCCTCCTGCCACTGGCCCACCACGAGCAGCGAGACCGCCGCGGCGCACGCGAGCAGCACCTTTGCGCCCGACCTCATGGTCCTTCCCTCTCCACCGGTCGCCACAATCCTTGCCGGACGAACCGCGGGAACACGAGCCGGCGAGCCGCTAGGCTTTCAAGCCCAAACGAGGTTGCGCGTCCGTGCGCGTGGGCCTTCTCGTCAACCCCGTCGCGGGCCTTGGCGGCCGCGTCGGGCTCAAAGGCACGGACGGCGCCGTCGCGGAAGCCCTCCGACGAGGCGCCGTCGCGCGCGCCGGCGATCGCGCAGTCGAGTTCCTCCGGGCCCTCCCGGAGAACGTCGAGATCGCCACGTGCGCAGGCGCCATGGGCGAGCGCGCCTGCGAGGCGGCGGGCGCAAGCGCCATCGTCGCGCACGTGCCCGCCGAGCCCACGAGCGCCAACGACACGCGCGAGGCCGCAGCCGCGCTTGCGGAATTGCCCGTCGACGTCCTCGCGTTTGTCGGCGGGGACGGCACCGCGCAGGACGTCCTCGCCGCCGTCGGCGAGCGCGTGCCCGCCCTCGGCGTGCCCGCGGGCGTCAAGATGCATTCCGCCTGCTTTGCCCCCACGCCCCGCGAGGCGGCGGCCATCCTCGCGGAATGGGACGGCAGGACCGAGCTTCGCGACGTGCTCGACGCCGACGAGGGCGCGATCCGCTCCGGCCGGATGGAGGTTCGCCTGGCCGGGCGCCTGCGCGTGCCCGCCTCGCCCCGCGTGCCGCCGGGCAAAAGCCCCGCGCCCCCCGGCGACGAGGAGGTCGCGCACGCCATCGTGCACGCGCTTTCCCCGGGCGTCACGTGGATCCTGGGCCCCGGCGGCACGCTCCACGACGCCAAGCGTCTGATGGGCCTCGACGCGACGCTCCTTGGCCTCGACGCCGTGCGCGACGGGCGGCAGGTGGCCAAGGACGCCTCCGAGCGGGAGCTCGTCGCGCTGCCCGATCCCTTGGGCCTCGTCGTCGCGCCCATCGGAGGACAGGGCTTCGTGATCGGCCGCGGCAACGCGCCCCTCTCCCCCGCCGTGCTCGCGCGCATCCCACCCGACCGCCTCGTCGTGGCCGCCGGCGAGGAGAAGCTCCGCGGGCTTCCCTGCCTGCGGGTCGACACGCAGGACCCCGCGCTCGACGCGCGGTTCCCGGCCTGGATCCGCGTCCTTGTCGCGCCCGGACGCACGAAGCTTGTGCGCGTCGAGGGCGGGAACGAAAAAGGCCAAGAATGATCGAACCGACTACGCGGGCGATCCGTTTCCCGGCCCAACCAACGAATAGAATCTGTCGAACATGTTCGAGCCCACGTTAAGGCTATTAACCCCCTACCCCTTTCCGCCGTCGGCGGTTCTCCGTGACGCTCACCGAAGTCGTGTACAAGATGAAGAGCCACGCCTACCCGCTTTGCGCGTTCACGGAACAGAACCCGGGCAGCAAGGTCCTCGTCAACCAGACCGCCTACGACGACCAGACCCGCCTCGTGAAGCTCCTCCTCACCGTTGCCGCGCCCGAAGGCTCCACCAAGGAGCTTCTGTCGCAGTTCGACACGCTTTTCAAGGCGCACGAGGTCGTCCGCACCGCCAAGGACACGGTCTCCTTCCGCGTCACGACGACCCTCGACCAGCTCAAGGAAACAAAGAGCCCCCACGGGTTTGCCCTCGAGTACTTCGGCGAGAAGGCCATCGTCCAGCCGAGCCTCGTGAAGGCGGGCTACTTCAACACGCGCCTCATCGTCCTTGGCAAAGTCGACCTCGCCGAGATGCTCCAGCAGTACGAGAACGGCGTGGACGGCGGACGCTGGGACGACTTCAAGCTCATCCGCATCGACGACTTCGACCCCGAGCAGCAGATCACGGGCGCCTTCGCCGAGGCGCTCACGCAAAAGCAGCTCGAGGTCATCAAGACGGCTCTTGCGCTTGGCTTCTACAACACGCCGCGCTCCGTCACCCTCGACGACCTCTCCAACATCTTTGGCATCTCGAAGGCGGCGGTCCATAACCGGCTCCAGGCGGCCGAACGAAAGGTGATCGCGAGGTACTTTTCGTGAGGCGCCGGGGGGCCGCGCAACGGACCCCCGAGCGCCGAACGAAAAGTGATCGCGAGATACTTCTCGTGAAGCCGCTTGGAGCATGCATTCGCCGTAGCAACCTATTTCAAGGCGACGCGGCGTGCGTCGTCCGCGACTTCGGCGGCCCCGCCGAAGAGCGAGTCCGATCAAACGAACCCGCGAGCGAGCGCAGGCCGCGCGGCCCGGAGTGCCGCGCGGCGGCAGTCGCGGCCCAAAGGGCCGCGACGGCGAGCGAGACGGGTTGGTTTGTGGCCTGGGTGGGGTAGTGGTTATCCTCGGGGACTGTGGATCCCTGGATCCGGGTTCAATTCCCGGCCCGGGCCCTTGGGGAAGGGTCCGGGAAACCCCGCGTAGGGGTTTCCCGACGTCGCGGCCGCGCAGCGGCCGCATGCAGCGGGGGCGCCGGCCCCGCGCGCACGCGGCCCGCACCCTGATGTATACCTTCGTATACACACGTATACATCCCTCCGCGCCCGCCCGCCGCCGCGCGCCCTCTCCCCGCGCCCCTTCGCCAACGTTTTTCCGTCGCGGCACCCTCCGTGCGGCCAGCATGCGGCAGGAGCGAGCCTTTCGCGGCGCGATCCTGGCGGCGCTTCTTGCGGCCGCGGGCGCGCAGGCGGGAACGGCCACCGATCCGGAGGTCGCCGACGCAAGCGGCGACGAGTTCTACGTGCCCGTGGGGGGCTCGGGCAGCGCCGCGTCCGAGGTCGACCTTCTCCGGGCGTACTTCTCCGTCGACGGAGCGACGATTCTCGTCACGCTCGAAACGCGGTCGGCGGCGTCGGGTTTCCTCGAGCGGTGTCCAAACTGCGCGTGGGTCGTGGGGTGGACCGTGGGCGGCCGGCAGCTTGGCGCCATGTACTTGCGCTCGCCGATCAACCTCGCCTACGAGGAGCGGGCCGCGCTCGTGGAGCGCTCGGCCGGCGGGGACGGCGCGCTTCCGTGGTCGGAGGTCTCGCCGATCGGTTTTTCCTTCGAGCGCGGAACGCCTGCGCGCGTGGTCTTCGAGGTCCCGCGCGCGGTGCTGCCGGGGCTGAGCGGGGCCGGCCGTCTTTCGGACACCTTCGCAGAGTCGTTTGGCTCGACGCGGGCGCACGCGGCGGCGCGGCCGACGTGGTATCTTGCCGACCGCGCGCCCAACGACGGTTTCGGGCGCGAGGTGCCGGTGCCCGCGCCCCCGGCGAGCCCGCCCGGGCAAACGCCGCCGCCCTCGAACCTGTCCGGAAACGACACCTCCGACGACGCCGCGCCTCCGCCGTCGGGCTCCGCGCGCGTGGTGTACGAGGCGAGCTACTCGTGGGCGCTTGCGCCCCGCGAGCCGGACCATTTCGATTCGCTGCCCGGCGACGGCCCGCTTGTGGTGGAGACGGAGGCGCAAGGGTCGGGCTCGGCGCAGGTGCGCGTGTTTGCGCCTTCGGGGAGCCTCGCCTATTCGCGGACGTTGGGCCGCGGGGCCGAGCCGGATTCGTACACGATGCCGGCGGAGGCGGGCCGCTGGCGCGTCGAATACGTGCTTGCCGACTTCGCAAGCGTGCGCGTCAAGATCACCGCGACCGGCGGGCAAGGCGCGGGCGGACTGGGAACGCAGGATCTCTCCGGCGGCCTGCCGTGGCTCCCGGTGGCGTTGGCGTTGGGGCTTGCCCTCGTGGCCGTCGCGCTGTTGCTCCGGGGGCGGCGGGGCGTGCCCTCGCCCGCGGGCGAGAGCTCGCGTGGAGGCGGCGGGCCGCGCCCGCCCCGCTACCGGACGCTCCGCGAGCTTCCCTCGGGCGCCTTTGGGCGCGTGGTCGTGAGCGAGGACACGCAGCTTGGGCGCAAGGTCGTGGTGAAGCAGCTGCACCCGCAATGGCGCGCGATCCCCAAGATGCGCGCGGCGTTCCTGCGCGAGGCGCGCGTGGCCGGTTCCGTGAACCATCCAAACGTCGTGATCGTGCACGACGTGGACGAGGAGAACGACGCGATCATCATGGAGTTCGTGGAGGGCGGAAGCCTCGCGGAGCGGGTGCAGAAGGGGCCGCTTGGCGCGCCCGAGGCGCTTCGCGTGGCCGACGAGATCCTGGCGGGCCTGGAGCGCGTGCACGAGGAGGGCATCTTCCATCGCGACCTGAAGCCAGCCAACATCCTGTTCGCGCGCGACGGGCGGGCCAAGGTTGCGGACTTTGGCATCGCGCACTCGCCCAACGTGAACGTCACGACGCTAAGCTCGACGGGGCACCAGCCGGGCACGCCGCTCTACATGGCGCCCGAGCAGCTGCGGAACGAGCCGGCCGACGCGCGGACCGACCTGTACGCCGTGGCAGCGCTGCTGCACCTCATGGCAACGGGCAAGCACTACCTCGGCCAGCCGCCGCGGGACTACTACGAGCTGCGGACGGCGGTGCTGGAGGGCGAGCCCACGCTCGATCCGTCCCTTGCGCCCGGGATCGCGGCCGTCGTTCGCAAGGGTCTCGCCAAGCGCCGCGAGGACCGCTTCCCGTCGGCGGCGGACATGCGGGCCGCCGTGCGCGATGCGCTCCTTCGCCTGCGAGGGGCTCACGGCGGAGAGTAGCGCCGCCGGTAGGCGGGGCGAGGCACGAGCGAAAGCAGCGCCACGACCAGGAACGCGATGCCCGTCCACAGCGTGTTGCCCGTGACGAGCCAGACGAGCGCGGCGACGACGATGGCCGGCAAAAGCCAGATGAGCGCGCCCACGACAAAGCCGATCACGAACAAGCCCAGCACGAGGAGGACGAGCAGCACGAGCAGGCCGACGCCGTCGCCCGCCACGATTTGCGCAAGCTCCATGCAACGCCGTCGTCGGCAGGGCCGCCATAGCGCTTTTGGGTCAAGCGGACGTCATTCGGCCTGCGCGGCGGCGTCCTCGACCGCGTAGTAGTATTCGCCGCTTGCCCGTTGCTCGACGTCCAGTCGGGAGCCTTCCTTGTTGACGCGCGGGCGGCGCGTGTCCTTGTCGCGGCGGAAGGTGACGCCCACGTCCGCGAGGAAGCGGTTCATGCCCTCGCGCATCGGGAAGGGGCCCGCGCAGAGGCCCTCCACGCCGGGGTTGCCGCCGAAGGTCATGACGGAGTCGGCGATGAGGTCGATGAAGTACACGTCGTGGTCGACCACGAGCGCGCTCTTGCCGGTCTTCTCCATGACGCGGCGGATCGTCTTGGCCACGACCATGCGCTGCTCGACGTCGAGGTAGGCGGAGGGCTCGTCGAGGAGGTAGAGCTCGGCCGGGCGCGCAAGCGCAAGCGCCACGGCGACGCGCTGGAGCTCGCCGCCGGAGAGCTTGTCCACGCTCTTTGCGGAGAGCTTCTCGAGGTCGAGCGGGCGGGCGATCTCGTGAAGGAAGAACGGGCTTGCGGCCTGCTCGGCGAGCGCGACGTACAGGAGCTCCTGCACCGTGCCCTCGTAGTCGCCTTTCACGTACTGCGGCTTGTAGGAAACCTTGACCTTGACGTCGACCGTGCCGCGGGTGGGCGCGATCTCGCCGGCCAGCATCTTCACGAAGGTCGTCTTGCCGGTGGCGTTGGGGCCCACCACGCCCACGACCTCGCCGACGCGGATCTGCCCGGGCTGCGAGCGGAAGCGGAAGGACTCGTACGACTTCTCGAGCTCGGGGAACTCGAGGAGGACGTGGGCCTGCCAGTCCTTGCGCGGCGGGTGCGCCTCGAACTCGATGGTCGTGTCGCGGAAGCGGATGTTCTCCTCGCGCAGGAACCCCGACAGATAGACGTTGATCGAGGAGCGCACGGGCCGCGGGATCGTGACGATGCCGTAGGCGGCCGGCGTGCCGTACAAGACGTGGACGTCGTCGGCGAGGAAGTCGAGGACGGCGAGGTCGTGCTCGATGACGACGACGGCCTTCTCGGCCGCAAGCGTCCGGATCATGCGGGCGGCGCGCAGGCGCTGGCCGATGTCGAGGTAGGAGGAGGGCTCGTCGAAGAAGTACACGTCGGCCTCCTTGAGCGCAGTCGCCGCGATGGCCACGCGCTGCAGCTCGCCGCCGGAGAGGGCGGCAAGGTCGCTGTCGAGCACGGCGCCAAGGGCAAGCGCGTCGACGACGTGGGCAAGCGCGCCGCGCTCGTCCGTCTTGCGGAGGAGGTCGCCCACCTTGCCCTTCACGGCCTGCGGCAGCTTGTCGACGTATTGGGGCTTGAGCGCCGTCTTCACGTTGCCGGCGGCGACGTGGCGCAGGTAGTCGCCAAGCTCGGTCGCGGAGTACTTGTCGATGGCCGGCTGCCACGACGGCGCGGCCGTCCAGTCGCCGAGGTTGGGCAGCTCCTGCCCCGAGAGGATGCGGATGGCCGTGGTCTTGCCGATGCCGTTTGCGCCCAGGAGGCCCACGACCGAGCCCTTGCGGGGCACGGGCAGCCGGTAGAGGCGAAAGGCGTTCTCGCCGTACTGCTGCAGGAGATCCTCCTTGAGCTCCTCGGGGAGGTTGATGATGTGGATCGCGTCGAAGGGGCACTTCACGACGCAGATGTTGCAGCCGATGCAAAGCGTCTCGCTGATCTTCGCCTTGTTGTCCTCGCCCATCCACACGCAGGGCTTGCCCTGGCGCACGATCGGGCAAAAGTGGTGGCACTCGAAGTTGCACTTGCGCGGTTGGCAGCGGTCCTTCTCGACGACGGCGATTCGCATTGCGGCAAGGCCGCGTACGGCGCCGCGCCGTATAAAAACGCCGCGTCGCGCCGGACCGCTTGGCTAGCCCGGAACCGGCTCGGCCACGGCCGGCGGCGCTTCCAAGCAAGGGAACTGCCGCAGGCGCCGCGCATGCCAGGCGGCCGTGCTTCGCGGAATCCCCGCCGCTTGCGCAAGCTCGCTCGACGAGGCGTCGGGCCGCTCGCGAAGCGCCGCCATCACCGCGCGGGCGGCAGGCGAGGCAAGCGCGACGCTTGCAAGCGCCGAGGCGCGATGCGCCTGCGAGCCGGCGGGAACGTACCGCTGCCAAGCGCCCAAGCGCACGCATTCGACGTGCCCGAAGGCGCGCAGGACGCCGAGGTGGTACAGGGCCGTCTTCCGGTCGATGCCAAGGGCCCGGGCCATCGTGTGCGCCGTCCCGCCCGGCTGCTTGCCGACGAGGTCGAGAAGCGCGCGGCGGGTCCCGTTCCGGAGCACGGAGGTCCGGCGAAGGTGGCGGTACAGGGCCCAGGCCGCGAGGACGATGGGCAGCGCCGCCGCGAAGAACGGCGCCGTTTCGTGGGGCGCCGAAGCGGCCACGCGAGAGGCGACGGACGCGGAAGCGGACGCGGGCGCTTCCGCGCGCGGCGATTCGCTTGCCCGTTCGGGCGCCGGCTGCGGTCCGGAGGAGGACCCTGCGGCCCCGGACGTCCCGCCGGGGGCAAGCGAAGGCGACGGCGCGAGGCCGTCGCCCGACGCGACGCCCGAAGCGTCGCGTCCGGGGATTGCCTCGCACAATCCGCGTGGCTCGCGCGGCCGCTCGGGGGCGAAGATTTCGCGGTACGCGGCGACGAGGGGATCGCGGACGGATTCGAACCAGGGGCGAAGGTCGCGGCAGCCTTCGTGCCGCGCCGCGACGAAGGGCGCAAGGACCGGCGCCACCGATTCCCGAAGCGCCGAGGAAACCGCTGCCGCCGCCTGGCCCAACGGCGGTCCCGCCGGTCCAGGATCGATCCGGAGGGCGTCCGAGGGCAAAGCGCCCGCGACGGAGCGGGACGCCTCGCGAGCGTCCGCGAGAAGCGCGTCCCGCGCGCCGTCGGCACCCTGCAGGGCGGCGGCGCCCTCCTCGCGGACCGCCGCCGCAACGCCTGGGGGAAGCGGCGCGCCGGCGTCCCCGGCCGCGCGAGCGGCCCATCGGGACGCGTCGGACAGGATTTGGTCCGGGGAGGCGCCAAGGAGGTACTCCGTCGGATGGTGGCCGGCCCCGGCGCTTGCAAGCGGGGCGACGAGCGCGAAGGCGACCGCGATCCAGACGGCGGTGCGCATGGCCTCGACCTCTCCCGGTCCGCGGTGCCCTCGCGATCCCATAACCTTTCTGGTGGCGCGTCCAACGAGACGGGGAAAAGCCTCAAGCCGAGATCGCGCCCGGCGCGGCCGCGAGGTCGTCGTAGGTGCCCGAGTAGACGGGGTGCGTCGCGTCGCAACCGCCCGCCAGCCGGTGGCCCGCGCGGACCGCGATGCCGCGACCGTCGCCGTAGGGCGCGATTTCGACGCAGATCTGGCCGGGCGCCGTGATCCAGCCGCTTGCGGCGTTGCCAAGGAAGTCGAGCTTGTTCGAGGATTCGCCGCCCGCGCCAAAGCGGTTGATGAACCCGATTGCGCGGTCGGCCTCCACCTGCACGAGCTCCACGAAGGCAATCCCATCCTGGCGCTTGAGCACGACCGAAACGCCGGCCGTCTCCGGGGTGGCGCCCAACGCCAAGGGCGTTCCGGCCAGCAGGCCCAGGGCAAGCAGGGTGATCAAGGTCCGGTTCCGTCGCGGTTGGCGGTTCGTGTCTTGCATCGAGCACACGCTCGCGCCCCACTGCCCGCGCGGGAGCATTCCACTTTTTCCCAGGTCGTTGGACGTGCCGCGCGCCGGCGCGACCCGGACGTCGGGAAACGTGCCGCGGTTCCGTCCCACAAACGCCGTGCCTGGCAGCCGGCCTTGCAGAGCCGATGAACCGCCTCCGCCCGCTGTGCCTTGCGCTTGCCGTCGCGATCGCGCTTGCCGGATGCGTCGGGGAGCCGCAGGACGGCTCGCCAGGACCCTACGGCGACGCCGACCGGCAGGATCCGCGGCCCGGCGACGGCGACGAGCCGGGCGAGCAGAACGATCCGAACGGGGACGCGCGCGTGCTTCCAGGGGACGAGGAACAATCCTTCCGCGTCGAGGACGGTGGCGCGCGAACCTTCGCGATCGCAAGCGGCGATCGCGGCCGCGCCGTCGAGGTCGTCGTGAACCTCACGGCCGTCTCGGGGACGCCATACGTCACCCTTCGCGCGGCCGACCGCGTCACCGAGTTCGTCGTGTTCGAGGACGCGCGCACGGTCGAGGGCTCCGCGCAGGTCCGCTTCGACCTCGAGCTGGCCTCAGGCTCCGAGATCTTCGTCGCGGTGGGCTCCGAGGGCGGCGAGGTCGACGTCGCGTTCGTCGTGACGGAGCGGACCGACGAGAGCTAGACCCACGGCGAGGAGAACCTTCGCAAACGCGCGGCGAATTCCGGCGCGCCTACGGCGGAGCCCCGGGCGGGCTGCCGGCGGCGGCGCCGCCGGACGCCTTCTTCTCCTTGAGGGCGTCCTTGGCGCGCTTGATCTCGGTCCAATCGAAGTACTTGCCGCACGCCTTGCAGCGCCACTTGTTGGCGACGACGAAAACAACTTTCTTTTCGCCGCATACGCTGCAGATTTCCATGCCGCCGACCGGGGGGAGATGTAGGACGCCTTCTATTTAGCTTTGCGTTTCCGGAAGCGCAGACGCCCTGTTTCCTCCGCCTATTCGCCCTCGTCCTTGGCCATGCCGCGGTCGAGCGGACGGCGCGGAGCCAAGACGCCCGGCGGCGGGGGCGGCGCAGGATCCGAAAGGGCCCATCGCGCGGCAAGCTCGCGCGTGCGGATGACGGCAAGCTTGCGGAAGAGAAGCTCGAACTTCGCCTCCATGTCCTTCAGGATCGCGGAGCGGGCGTCGTCCGGCAGCGACCAGATCTCGCGCTTGTGCGGACCCATGGCCTTCTTTCGACTCTTGTAGACGAATTGCTCCTCGGTGTCCGAGGGCTTCCGCTCGTCGGCGCAGTTCGCCTTCGTCCACGCAACGACCTTCTGGCGCAGCGGCTCGGGGAAGGCCGGGTGGTCGAACAGGAGGTTCTGGAAGCCCGTTGCGAGGTGGATCTCGGCCGCGCCGGCCGCGGGGAACTTGTCGAAGAGGTCCTCCGGCAGCGTCGAGGCGCCGTGCTGCACCGCGCCGGCCATGCCAAGCTCGCGCGCCTGCCGCGACAGCGTCTCGAGCGCCGAGAAGTCGATCTTCACCTTGGCGATCGTGCCGTCGGGAAGGACGACGCCGCCGTGGCTCGATCCCGTGTTCACGCTCACCTTCGAGAGCCCGGGCCGCGCGCCGGCGGGCAGGCGCTCGAGGAGCTCCTCGACGTAGGCGGAAAGCTCCTCGGGCCGCGAGTTGCCCTTGCCGACCTCGCCGATCTCGCCGCCCACGCCGATCGTGACGCCGGGCGGCTGCGCGCCGCGGACGTGCGCGGTCATCTCGGCCGTGAGCGTTGCGTTCACGCGCTGCTGCTCGCGCTCGGTGGGCTTCGAGAGATCGACGAGCGTGGAGGCGTCGATGTCGATGTTGCGGTATCCGCCCGCGAGGCTCTCGTCGATGAGCGCGCGGATCGCGCTCTTCTCGGCGTTTGGGTCCTTCGGGTACTTGGAGGGGCTGAACTGGTAGTGGTCGCCCTGGAGGAACAGCGGTCCCCGGACGCCTTCGCGCAAGGCCGCCGCCGTGACCACCGCCGCGTACTCGGGCGGCCGCTGGTCCGTGTAGCCGACCTCGCTTCGTGCAAGCTCGAAGATGAGCGTGCCCACGGACAGCCGCGAGGCGGCGCGGAACGCCGCGCGGGCCACGTCGTAGGTCGGGCCGCGGACGTTCACGGCGGGAACCGTGAAGTTCGAGGGGACCTCCCCGCGCCCGCGCGCCGCGTACAGCTCGTGGATCGACGCGGAGCGGAGGCCGGCCTCCCACGCGGCGGCGCGAAGAAGCCATCGCGCGCGGTCGCGTGCAAGCGTGTCGGGCGAGAAGACCGCCGTCCAGGCGAGGCGGTCGCAGACGTCGCCGCGCAGGCGCTCCTCGTTGGCGACCTTGACGCGGCCGTCGGACACCGCAAGCGCGGGGCGGATCGCGTCGTCGAGCTCGGTGAGGTTGCGCGCGACAAGACTCGTCATTTCCAGGCCTCCGCAAGCGGGGCGAAGCTGCGCTCAAACTCGGAAGCGTCCATGCCGACGGCCGCGGCAAGCTTCGCGATCCGCGGCTGCGCAAGATCGGCCGGCGAGAGCCGGGCCTCCAGGCGGCGAAGGTTGCGGTACGTCTCGTCGCTTGTGTCGACCAAGCGCACGCGCGTCTTTCCCGTCGCAGGATCGCGAAGCGCGTCGAGCGGAACCGGCGTGGCGCGCCCGTTCTGGATCGTGATCATGGCGTGGCCGGAGCCTTCCGCGAGGAAGTCGACGGCCGCCGCGCCAAGGCCGCGCGTGTAGGCGACGTCGTAGGCCGACGGGTCCTGGCAGCGAAGCTCGTAGCCGATCTCCTTGGCCACGAACGTGGCCTTGCGCCCGCGCTCCAAGAGCCTCTGCGCGAGCACGTCCTTCACGATCTTGCCAAGGCTGATCTCGGAAAGGCGCGGGTGGCCGTGCTCGTCCCGCTCCACGTTGCGAAGCTCCTGCATCTCCGAGGGATCCATGCGGTCCAGGAGCCCTTCGGCCATGACGACGACGCCGTAGGGCTGCCCGTCCGCGACGCGCTTTGCAAACGCCGCCTGGACGCGCGCCACCACCCCTTCGAGCTTCACCTTGGCGCCGAACTCCTCCGGAATGAGCGTGAGGATGGCGCCCGAGGATTGGCCGATGCCCAGGGCCAAGTGGCCGGCGGAACGGCCCATGGCCGTCACGAGATAGAACCGGCGCGTGGTCCGCGCGTCCTCGGCCAAGTTTGCGACAAGCCGCGCGCCAAGCTCCCTCGCGGTGGTGAAGCCGAACGTGGGAACGCCCGGCGGAAGCGGAAGGTCGTTGTCGATCGTCTTTGGGACGTGCGCCACGCGCAAGCGGCCGCCGGCTGCCGCCGCGACCTTGGCGGCGGAGGTGGCCGTGTCGTCGCCACCGATCGTCACGAGGCCGTCCGCGCCCAAGGTCGCCAGAGATTTGACGACCGCCTCCAGGTGCGCCGCGTCCTTCGTGGGGTTGGCGCGCGACGTGAAGAGGATCGAACCGCCGCGCGTCTCGAGACCTTCCACAAGGGCCGGCGAAAGCTCCCGAGCGCCGTCGGTGATCCCCTTCATGATCTGGGAGAAGCCTTCGGGAATCCCGCAAACGCCCAAACCCCGGTCGTGCGCGCGGCGCGTGACCGAGGCGATGACGCCGTTTAAGCCGGGGGCCGGGCCCCCACCGACCAGGATGGCAAGCTTGCGCATGCGGCGGGAACAGGGTTTCCCGGGAAAGGGTTTTCTGCGGCCCTTGGAACAGACGGCGACGGCAAAGCTCATATCGCGCCTCGTCCGGTCGTCCGCCATGCGTGGCAAGGTTGGCATTCTCGCGGCGTTGAGCATGGTCGTGGCCGGTTGCGTGGGCGCGCCGCAGGAGGACCTATCCTCCGCGTCGGTTGTGCAGCCGCTACCCGTCGACCCGTCCAGCGTGGCCCATACGCTTGCGGGCGTGGCCGCCGTGCCCGAGGCGTTCCAGAGCCTCCGCGTGCGCCTTGCGCTCACGGGCTACAACGGAGCGGAGCCCACGATCGGCGTCACGTCGGACGGCACGATCTTCGCGACCTCGAGCGTCCCGACGGCCTCGGCGGCCGGCCGAGCGGCCACCCTGCACCACCAGCTCGTGCGCTCGCGCGACCACGGCCTCACGTGGGAACCCGTCGGCGACGTGGTCGTGGGCCCCAAGGCAAACCTCGATCCCTGGATGTGGGTCGACCCCATCACCAACCGCGTCTACAACGCGCCTTTGTACGTGGTCTGCACCTGGGCCTCCTGGAGCGACGACCTCGGGCAGACGTGGACGGCAAATCCGCTCACGGGCTGCGGTCCCCCGGCGCACGACCACCAGAAGCTCACGACCGGGCCGCCCCCGCCGGGCGTGACGACCATGGGCTACCCGAACGTCGTGTACTACTCCTACAACTCCTTCCGCGACGAAGGCACGTGGATCTCGACCTCGCTCGACGGCGGCCGTACGTGGTCGCTGGGCGGCGTGGCGCACCCGAGCGACTGCCACGCCGGCGTCGCCGGCCCCGTGGCCGTCGGCATCGACGGGACCGCCTACTCGCCGAAGCCCGCCTGCAAGGGGGCCAACGTGGCCGTGAGCCGCGACGGCGGCAGGAGCTGGGAGGTCACGGGGCGCATCGACGACTACGGCATCCAAGAGCCCCTGGCAGTGAATCCGCACATCGCCACGGACTCGGCCGGCAACGCCTACCTCGTCTACCCGGGCCTCGACAACCTCCTCTACGTTTCCGTGAGCACCGACGCCGGGCGGACGTGGAGCAAGCCCATTCGCGCTTCGCCCCCGCAGGTCACCGGAACGGTGTTCTCGGTGATCACCGCAGGCGAGCCCGGCCGCGTTGCGATCGCCTACCTCGGAACCGACGCCGACACCTCCCGCTGGGGCGGAAACGGGCATCCACCCTCGCCCGAGAACGCCGACGAGTCCACGGTGTGGCACTTCTACCTCACGATGAGCGAGAACGCGCTCGACGCGGACCCGCTGTTCGTGAGCCAGCGCGTCACGCCCGAGGACGATCCCGTCCAGATCGGCTGCGTGTGGCAATCCGGCGGCGGCAACCCCTGCCGCAACCTCTTGGACTTCATCGGCATGACGCAGCACGAAGGACGGCCCTACGTCGTCTTCGCGGACGGCTGCGACCGGTGCACGAGCGCATCCGAGAGCCGGCTGCGACGCGTCACGGTCGCCATCCTCGAGGACGGGCCAGGCCTGCTGGGCGGGACACTGGAAGCGCTCGTGGGCGCCGTGGCGCCCTAGGCCTGCGCCGATGCGGCACCGAAACGGCCAGGCGCCTTAGCTCTTCGACGTGACGTGGATCATGCCCCAGGCCGCGGCGGCCGTGAGCACGAACACGCCGGCGATCCACACCGGTGGCAACGGGTAGTGGGCCGAGGCCGCCATGAAGAAGATCATGGGGAACGAGAAGACCGTGTTCACGCGGCTTGCCAGAAGCGCGGTCTTGCCCCACGCGGGCTCCACCTTGCCGGCCGTCTCCGTCGCCTCCAGGATGCGGCGCTGGTTGGGCCAGATGACGAACCATACGTTGAACCACATGACGATCGCAAGGGCCATGCCGGCGGTGATCGTGAGGCCCGCAGGGCCAAGAAGCACCCCGGCGTTCTGCGTGATGGGGTAGAACTTCGCGTCGGCGAACAGGAGGCCAAGGCCCGCCAGGAGGGTCAGCATGGCCGACCAGCGGAACCAGAAGAGGGCGCGCTTGATGAGCTTCGTGAGGTGCACGCTCTTCACCTGCGCAAACGCCTCCTCCTTCGTGTAGGGCACGTTCACGAAGTTGAAGAAGTACAGGAGGCCGATCCAGAGGATGCCCGCCACGATGTGGACCCACCGGTAGCCGATGGAGAATTCGGCTGGGGCCGCGTCGTAGACGCCCGCCAGCACGACGAGGTCGCCGATGAGGAGGATCGTTGCCGCCGCCATGACGATGTACATGGCCGGCGCCGAGGGAGCGAACTTGGGCTTCGTCGCCGAAGCGGTCGCGGTTGCCATGGAGCCACCCGCGGCGGCAAACGCGCGACGTCCTCTTAAGCATGCCCAGATTGCGGCATCGCGAATGGGCCGCCGTCCGCCCGGGGTTTCCTGCCTGCTGAAGGTTTTTATACCGGACCCGCCTTCGTCGCCTTACTCCAGGACGCAAGCCTGGACGCTCGTGGAATCGCCTCCGGCGATCCCACCGCGTCCCTCGGCTGCGCCTCGGGAGGCCAATGAGGTCGGACGACCGAGGCTTGCCTCGTTTTTCCGTCCAAGGAAGTGAACCCATGCCGCTGCACGTGCGATTCGAAGTTCCGCAGGATCTCAAGGACAAGGCGTACCAGGCCGTGGAGGCCGCCCGCGACTCGGGTCAGGTCCGCCGCGGTACGAACGAGGTGACAAAGCTCGTCGAGCGCGGCGTCGCCAAGCTCGTCGTCCTGGCCGAGGACGTCTCGCCCGAGGAAGTCGTGGCGCACCTGCCCCTCCTGTGCGAGGAGCGCGGCGTCCCCTACACGTACGTTCCCTCCAAGCAGGAGCTCGGCACGGCCACGGGCCTCAAGGTCGGCACGGCCGCCGTCGCGGTCGTGGATCCGGGTCGCGGCAAGCCCATCGTCGACGAGCTTGCGGCGAAGTTCCAAGAGCTTCGCAAGCGGTAGGTGGATGGCGATGCCCGAGGACGACGAAAACCAGAGCATCCCCTCCGAGGTGGTCGAGATCATCGGCCGCACGGGCATGACGGGCGAGGCGACGCAGGTCAAGGTCCGCGTGCTCGAGGGGCGCGACAAGGGACGCATCATCACGCGCAACGCCATGGGTCCCATCCAGCTCGGGGACATCCTCATGCTGCGCGAGACGGCCCGCGAGGCCAAGAAGCTGGGCGTGAGGTAAATGCCGGAACGCAAGGAATGCGCCTTCTGCGGGACCGTGATCGAGCCGGGCACGGGACGCCTGTTCGTCCGCCGCGACGGCACGCGCCACAACTTCTGCACGGAGAAGTGCCAGAAGAACCTCCTGAAGCTCCGCCGCATCCCGCGCAACATCAAGTGGACGCGCGCGTACGTGAAGGGAACGCCGCAGAAGCCCGCCGCGACGGCCGGCGCCACCGAGGCGCCGCCGACGCCCAAGGCGAAGTCGGCCGCCAAGCCCCGCGCCGCGGTGGCCCCGAAGAAGTAGGTGGACCCGATGGCCGGCATCGAACGGACCTTCGCGATGGTGAAGCCCGACGGCGTGCAGCGGGGCCTCGTGGGCGAGGTGCTCGCCCGCTACGAGCGGCGCGGCCTCAAGATCGTGGGGCTTCGCCTGATCCACGTCGACCGCGCGCTCGCCGAGCAGCACTACGCCGAGCACCGCGGCAAGCCTTTCTACGAGGGCCTCGTGCGGTTCATCACAAGCGGCCCCACCGTGATCCTCGCCGTCGAAGGCAAGAACGCGGTGCAAGCCGTCCGGGAGACAAACGGCGCGACCGACCCGCTGAAGGCAAGCCCGGGCACGATCCGCGGCGACTTCGGGACGGACATCGGCCGCAACGTCGTGCACGGCTCCGACAGCCTCGACACGGCGCGCCGCGAGCTTGCGCTCTACTTCCCCGAGAAGGAGCTTCTCTCCTACACGCGCGTCGACGAGGCGTGGACGAGGGAGTAGCGCGTTTCGGCCGGCGCACAAAGGGCGCGCGCCAGCGCAGGGCAAGCCTCCCGTCGGTGGATCAGCGGCTCGACCATTGCTGGCAGTACGTCGAGGACCGCCACTCGCCTTCCGAGTTCTTGTACCAATAGCGCTTGCAGTTGTAGCTGTACGTCGTCCCGTCCTGGCATTTGCCGGCCCAATAGTGCTTGCAAGGGGCCGTCTGCCACGCCGAGGCCGCGCCCGAGAGGGCAAGGACGCCAAGCGCGAGCACCACCACGATGCCGGCTGCGATCGCTCGCTTCCTCAAGCTCGACGGTCGGCTCCGTTCATCCATCCGAAGCGCGCCGAGCCTCGGCCGCGCGCGCGGAGGTTCCTGATTTTTCCACATGGGTTGAAGGCCTCCCACACCTACTTGACCGCCGGCGCCGAGCCGCCGCACGGGTCGCCCGAGCCCGTCGTGTTGACGCAGTGGTCGCCGATCGGCAACGTGCCGCGGTAGTGCGTCGAGCAGCCTCCCGACCCGCACAGCGTGATCGACCCCGCCTCGGCCGCGGGGGCCAGAAGAACGGTCGCGCTCAGAGCGGCCACGACGAGGATCGCAGCCGCCGCCCATCGAGTTCCAAGGTTTCGTTCCGACATGCGTTCACCGGGCCGGACGCGGAGGGCGGGCTCTTGGGCGTTTTCGAACGAGGCTTGGAAGGCCCCCAGCCGGGGCGACGTTTCCAACGACCGCACGAAAAGGTTTAAGCCGTCTCCAGCCGCCGGACGGGGGGGAGAGCATGATTGGGACAGGCTTGGGAGGACCAAGGACCGCCGGCCGCTGGCGCCGGCCGCTCCGGATCGCTCTTGGCGCCGGCTTTGCCGTGGCGCTTTGCCTTGCGGCCGCCGCCCCCCCGGCAAGCGCCTTCGTCGATCCCGCTGTCCGCGCCCTCTGCGAGGACCAGTTCGGCTGGCAAGCCTGCGGCAGCTGCCAATACCACGTCTTCGGGTCTCCTCAGTACTTCATCTGCTCGGCCCAGACCGGCCCCGTCCTCTGCACGGTGGGCGCCCACGCGAGCACCACGTGCGTCGCGATCGTGTTCAGCGGCGCCGTCGCAGAAATCACGAACGTGTACGGTTGCGTAGGATCGCCCAAGCTGCAAAGCGGCGAGTGCCCGTGCAACGGGACGTACATCAAATGAGAAGAGTCGCGCGCGAGCCGGCGGCCGCCGGCGCGCTTCTGGCCGCCGCTCTCCTTCCGCTTCTGGCGTCGACCCCCGCGGCCGCGCTCGACCCGTGCGAGCCCTGGCGCGCCGCGGGACTGGACCCGCAGCCCTACCCCGTGACGGTGCACAACGTCCACGCGACCGCCGATCCCAAGACGCTCTCGGCCGCGTGCGCGATCGCCATCGAGAAAGCGGGCGAAGCCCTCGCAACCGAACCGCCCGCGCCGGCGGTCGACGAAACCAGCCTTGACGCGCCGGGCGCCGTGCAAGGCGCGCACGACGCGGCGACGGAACTGCTCCCCGACGAGGAGGGCGAGATCGCCTGGGCCGCCGGCACCGACGCAACGAACACCCTCGACGGCGAAACGCTTGCGGTAGACCTCGACGCGGTCACGGCAGGCACGCTCGTGGCGGCCTGCGCAAGCTTCACCTCCTCGAGCCTTCCCGAGCCGGCCAACGTCTGCGCGCGGGCGAGCCTCGCGCCCGAGGCGCCCGCGAACGGGCCGGCGCCGGCGCCAACGTCGGCCATCGCGCCCGTTGGGTCCAACCACGACGACCCGACGCCGACGCTTGCCGCACGGGCGGGAACCGATTCGGCCGCGTCGACGAACCCCGCATGGATCCCCCGCCCGCCCGCGCCCGCCACATCCCGTTCCCCCCTCGCGTCGGCGGCAACGCCCGCGTTCGCGCACGCGCCCTGGGAGCCGCCCTCGACGCTCCTTGCGATTGCCGCGGCGATCGCGGCCGCGCTCATCTCCCTCCTGCACCGCCTCCACCGCGACGGGCGCGTGTTCGAGAGCGACCTGCGCCAGCGCATCTACGGATTGGCCGTCGCGCACGGGCACGTGACGGCGACGGAGGTCGCGCGCGCCATGGACGTGCACAAGGCGACCGCGCGCTACCACCTTCTCCTCCTCGTCGACCACGGCTCGCTCGTGCCGCGGCGCGCCGCCGGCCGCACGATGTTCGTGCCCGCCGGCGACCCCGCGTCGGAGCGGGAGCTTGCCGCGCGCGCGATGCTCGCGCGCGAGCCGGCGCGCCGCGTCCTTGCGGCGCTTGCGCAGCGGCCCGCGGCAAGCGTGCGCGAGCTTGCCGCGGCGACGGGTCTGCCCGCGAGCACGGCGCACTGGTACGCGAAGCGGCTGCGCGCGGTCGGGGCGACGGAACCCGCCCCGGTTTTATGACCCTAAAAGTCTCGACCATCGAAGTCATGTATTTGTACTCGCGCTGCCCTGCGCGCGTTCGGCGGCTCGCGTTGGTGCCCGCCGCCTTCGGCGGCGACCAACGCTCGGGCGCTTGGAAGCTCGCTCTTTGGCCTGCGGCCAAAGTCGCTCGCTCCCGGCGCCGCCGACTCGGCGCTGCGCAAAGTATGTGAACTCGCGCGGGCGTGCCGCCCGCGCTCGGGCGCTTGCGGCGCCTGCGGCCCAAGCGGAACCGCAAGGTTTCGCGGGGCGCCGAGGAAGCTTCGCTTCCTCTTGCGCGCCTCGGCGCCGCCGGTTGCTCGCTGCGCTCGCAACCGTCGGGTCCATGGTCTAGTCGGTTATGACGGCGCTCTCACACAGCGCAGATCACCGGTTCGAATCCGGTTGGACCCACTGCAAGCGGGCGAGCGACATGGTCCACACGCACGTCGTCAAGGGGAACCCGATGGCCAAGGGGAAAATCCAGGGGCAGGGGCTTTTCACGCACCTGTGCCAGGCCCCGCCTCCCCTTGCCATCGAGCCCGTCTGGTTCGGGAAAACGTGCAAGTGCTGCGGGGCCGTCATCGATTGACGGCCGTGGCCCTAGCCACCTATCCACAACGTTTATCAGGTTGCTTCGTGTACGGCGGACATCAGCCGCCGGGCGCGGCCCAACGCCCCCGGACTGATTAAAATACGAACCGATAAATAATGTTTGGGCCTTTCGACGACGATACCAAAGCGAGGGAACCCGGATGGCAAACACCATGAAACGCATCGTGCTTTCCGCCTTGGCCGTTGCAGTCGTGACGGTGGCTTTTGCCCCGTCCGCGCAGGCCCAGGGTCTGGCGCCCACCTGCGACACCACGACGGCCGTCCGCATCACGGCCCACCAGGCGCCCATTCGACCCCTTTCCGGCTTTGCGATCCTCGAGGTCGACGTCACGTACTCCTGGTTCAACACCCAGAACGCGGCGAGCTTCACGGCCTCGAAGATCAGTCTCACCGTCGAGACGAACCAGGCTTGGACGATCGTGACGATCAGCCCGTCGAACCTTTTCCCGGTCGTGACGCCTTCGACGAACGCCGGCACGGATTCTGGCTCCAAGACCGAGAAGGCCGAGCTGTTCGTGGTGACGACGGCCGACGCGCCGGCCTTTACGCCCGGCAACATCAAGGTCAAGGCCAACGCCGACCGCAACGGGTGCCTTGGATCCTCCTCCGGTGAGGCCGAGACGACCGTGCAGGCCGACTTCTTCAGCATCATCGACGCCACGACGCCGACCACGATCCAGAAGAGCGGCCCGCAGCAGCAGGTCGTCTTCCCCATGACGGTCACGAACTACGGCAACGCCAACACGAAGATCTTCTTCGACGTGCTCTCGCAGCCCGAGGGCTGGCAGGTCGTCCCGCCCTCCGAGGTCATCCTCGAGGCCCGCCAGCAGGGCGGCAAGGCGACGACGAAGACGGCCAACATGGTCGTCCAGACGCCCTGGCGCAACGGCTACCTCAACGAGGTGGGCGCCGTCACCATGCGCATGACGAGCAACTACGCGCTCGACACGAAGGTGCCAGGTGACCGCGCCACGATCTCCTCGCTCACGACGGTGATCGGGTTCTACGTGCCCGGCATCGATACGCTGCTGCTCGTCGGCGGCGTGGGCGCGCTTGCGGTGGCCTTGAAGCACCGGCGCCGGGACGTCTAGGCGGCGATCCCGTGCGCGCGAAGGGCGCGGCGGTCCTGCTCGCGGCCCTGCTCCTCCCCGTGGCGATTCCGGAGGCCGTCGCGCAGCTTCCCTCGGCGTCGGCTCCGCTCGTGCAGGTCATCCTCTCCGCGGAGCTCGGGGCCATCACGGTGCCTCGCCTCGGGAAGAGCGAAGTGACGCTTCGCATCGAGGACCTCACGCAGGTCACGCCGGGCAACACGCTTCCGAGCCACGCCACGACGCTCACCGCGCGCATCCTAGGCGAGGAGACGGACGGCTGGGCGGCGACGACGGGCCCGGGAACCGTGTACACGCAGCCGGGCGAGACCGCGCTTGCGACGCTCTCGGTGCTCGCCGGCGCCACGGTCAAGAACCCGTACGTGAGCGTGCGCGTCCACGCGCTCACGCAGGCGATCGACCCCAGCAGCGGCAACGTCTTTGCGACGTACGAGAGCGAGGACGTCGTCTTCGTGCAGCTCGAGCCGTACTACCAGGGCTTGGCGCTCATCCACGCCACGCCCCAGCGCGTGGGCCCCTACGAGATCGTCACGTACCCCGTGACCGTCACGAACGCCGGCCCCTACCCGGACACCTTCACGCTGCGCGCCTTTGCGAGCAAGCCCGGCTACCTCGTCTCCATCGTGCCGCGCGTGACGCTGTTCCCCGGCGAGACGCGCGAGGTGCCGCTGCAGGTCGTGACGCCCAAGGACCAGCTGTTCTTCGGCGGCGAGGCGGCCACGATCTCGGTCGAGCTCTCAAGCGCAAACGATCCCTCCTTCGTCTTTCCCACGAGCACGGTGGTCTCGGTCGAGGGCTTCTACGTCCCCGGCTACTGGTGGCCGCTCGTGCTCTTGGGCGCCATCCTCGCGGGCCACGCGGCCCACCGCGGCTTCGACCGCGCCCAGCGGCGGCGCCTGGAGGAGGGGCGGCCCCCGCGCGGCCTCACGGAGGCCGAGACGCTGGAGCTCGAGGCCCTGCGACTTTCCGAGCCGGCGGCCTACGAGGCCAGGCGCGCGGAGCTCCTCCAGACCCGGCGCGCGCGTTGGCAGGTGTGGCGCGAGCAGCGGGCCAAGCGCCGCGCCATCCTCGCCGCCATGCGGGCCAAGCAACGCGAGGAGCGGCGCATCCTCCGCGCGCAGGCGAACGAGCAAAAGCGCATCCTTGCCCAGGCGGAGTACGAGCGCCGGCTCCTCGAGAAGGCCCGTGCGAAGGTGGCCCGGCAGAAGGAGCGCGAACTCGCCCGCGAGCGCGCCGCCGCCGCGAAGGTCGCGGCAAAGGAGTCCGCGGTGCGGCGAAAGATCGATGCGCGCGAGCAGAAGGCCTTGGCGAAGGAGCGCGCGAGGCTGGAGAAGGAACGCGCCGCCCTCGAGGCCAAGCTTCTTAAGGAGCGGGCGCGGAAGGCGGCCGAACTCGAGAAGCAGCGCCGCAAGCTCCTCAAGCGCCTGAAGAAGGAAGGGCGGGCCCCGCCCGACGACGAGTCGGGGTCGCCGCCTTCGTGAGTCCCGATCCAACAAGCGTTAAATCGGCCGGACGGCCGTGGAGAATACGGATGAGGGAGGCCCTGCTCGCCCTGATCTTGCTGGGGGCGCCCCTCGCGGGGTGCTTGTCCAGCGGGCCGCCTTTTGCGCTTGTGGCAAGCGCGCCCATGGTGTCAAACGGGCTTACGGTGCTTGTCGCAAACGCGGGGGGGACCTTCGGCGCCGCCGAGGGCCGGGCCGACTTCGTGGTGCGCTACAACGGCGAGGTCGTCTACCCGCACGGCGGCGTCCGCGGCACGATCGACGTGCGGGACGGCAAGGGCTCGGTCTTCGTGCCCTACAGCCGGTTCGTCGTGGGAAATGGCAACTACGAGGTCGAGGTGACCTTCGAAGGCACCACGCAGCGGCACGTCGCCAAGATCGACAAGTGGGTGAACGCGATCTTCCTGCAGGCCTACTGCGACCAGAGCAAGCAATGCGCCTACGGACCGGCGAAGGTCGCCACCGTGGACGCCGTGCTCACGAAGTCGGCCGGCGACCCCAACGCGCGCGTCATCACGAAGGGCACGCTCAACGTGGACGTGCGGTACCGCGGCGAGCTCCGCCAGTCGAATTCGTACGTGTACGGGTTCTCGCACGAGGTGCCCGGCGACCGCAGCTTCGCGCGCATCGAGATCCCGCTCTCGAAGTTCGCCTCCCAGCGCGGCTGGTACAGCATCGAGACGACCTTCCACAACGAGTACGCGCTTGGCAACACGTGGGTGGGCAACGATCCGCGCATGGCAGCCTCGAACCCGCCCGCCAACTGGATATGGATTGACCGCTAGTTCGGGCGCGTGCGCCCGGGCGTCGTCGCCACCCTGCTTGCCGCCCTCCTGTGGGGCACCTCCTTCCCCGCCATCGATCTCGGGCTTGCCCACGTGCACCCGCTCGCCTTCGCCGCTCTGCGGTTCGCGCTCGCGCTTGCCGTGCTCCTCGCCTTGGCGGCGGCCGTCGGGCGGATGCGACCGGGCCTGTTCGCCTCCCGACGCGTGATCGTTCTTGGCCTCCTCGTGGCGGGAAGCTTCCTCAGCCAGTTCCTCGCGCAGACCCTCACGACGCCCGGCAAGACGGCTCTGTTCGTCAACCTCAGCGTCTTTCCCATCGCGGCGCTCGCCTACGCCATGTACGGCGAGGCGCTGGGCCGCCGGCTGGGGCCCGCCGTCGCGCTCGCCGGCGTCGGCGCGGTACTCGTGGCGACCGGCGGGCGCCTCGAGACGCTGCACGGCGGCACGCTTGCCGGCGACGCCCTGGCGCTTGCCTCGGGTCTTTTCTGGGCGTTCTTTGCCGTGGGCGCAAAGCCCCTGTTCGCGCGCGAGGGCGCCATCGAAACGATCGTGCCGGTCTTCGCGTGGGCGCTTGCGGTCCTCGCTCCCGTGGCCGTCGCCTCCGGGGCTCCGGCGCCCGCGGGGCTTGCGGCGTGGGCGGCCGTGGGGTACGTGGGGTTCCTGTGCACGGCGGCCGCGTTTGCGTTGTGGGCGCACGGCATGCCGGCGGTGGGCGCGGCGGCAAGCGCGGTGATGCTCGTGGCGGAGATCGTGGTGGCCCTTGCGATCTCGCTTGCGCTTGGACTCGAACGTCTCTCCCCCGCCACCGCGCTGGGCGCCGGCCTCGTCCTGGCGGGCGTCGGCCTTGCCTCGCTCACAGGTTCACGTACAGCCGATTCGCGACCGTGAGGAAAAGGGCCAACGCAAGCAGCATCAGCACGAGCCACAGGCCCGCCCGCCACCGGAGGATCTTCGCCCCGTCGAGGACCGAGACCGGCAGGAGGTTGAAGGCGGCAAGCCCGGCGTTCACCATCACCAGGAGCTCGAGGAACGTGCCGTGAGGCGCCCCGGCGAGCGCAACGCCGCGTCCTCCTTCGGCCACGAGGAACGGGAACGCGAGGAAGGCGATGGCGAGGTTGGTGGCCGGGCCCACGACGCTGATGCGCCCGTTGTCCTCGACCGTGGCGTCGCCCACGATCTGCACGAAGCCGGGCAGCGCGAAGGGAAGCGGCGTCGGTTGCGCGACGTTCACGGCGCCCACGATTCCAAGCCAGGCCCACTGCGCGCGGTACTCGGCCCACAGGTAGTATCGCTGCGCGACGACCTTGTGGGCAAGCTCGTGGAGCACGAAACCCGTGAGGACGATGACGAGCACGGGCGGCAGGACCGCGACGTAGCGGTTCCAATCGAAGGGCCCCGCCCGGGGGCCTCCTCCCAAGGGCTCGTTCGTGAGGAGGTGCGGCGTGTTGTTGACGATCGCAAAGCCGAAGATGCACGTCAGGATCGCGACCGAGCCCACGAGGTGGACGATCTCCTCGAGGCTCGTGGAGATGCGCGGCTCCGGAAGATCGTCGAAGGCAAAGGCAGCCGGCGGCGGCCGCGCGGGAGCCGGCGCCGCGGGTCGAGGGGCCGACGGGCGGGGAGGCCCGCTGCGCAGCGTGCCGGCCACAGGCGGCAAGGGGCGCGCAGGCGGCGTCTCCCGCCGGGCAGGCGGCGGTGAACGGACGGGCGTCGGAGGGTCCGGCAACGGGTCGAGATGGCGGCAAAACAGGGATGAACGCTTCGGTTTCTCCCGGTTGCCGCCCTAGCCAAAGGCGATGGGCAGAAGCGCCGCGGCGCCCAGCCAGAAGCCCACCATGGCGCCCACGTTTGTGAGCGCGGTGACAAGGAGCACGCGCGTGATCTTGTTCCGATAGAAATCCCCAAGCCCGGCGAGCGTGGAGAGCCCCTCGTAGTCGGCGACGGTGGGCTTCCGCTTCTGGAGCTCGACGTACCCGGAGATCCAGCCGGTGGCGATGCCCGGGTGGATCGTGGCAAACCACGCGGTCGAGAACGCGGCCAGGATCGAGTACGGATGGGCAAGAGCCGCCGCCGCGCCAAGGGCCGAGAAGGATCCCGTGACGAGCACGAACATGAGAAGCGCCTCCTGCAGCTTCGCGAGCTTTACGGGATCCGTGAGCGCCCCGTAGCCTAGCCAGGCAAACAGCGCGAGGATCCCGATCGCAAGGCCGTAGCCGATCGCCTTTCCCCACGGAAACCGCTCCGGCACGGTCTCCAGGGAGGCGCGCTCGGGGATCGATTCGGGGGCGTCGAGGTGCCGCTGGATGCCCTTCAAGTGGCCCGCGCCCACCACGGCGAGCACGGGACGGCCCTTCGCGCGCTCCCGCGCCTCCAGGATGCGCCCGGCCAGGTAGGCGTCGCGCTCGCGGATGACGACCTCCGAGATCGAGGGCGCCATGCGGGAGAACTCCTCCATCATCGAGGAGAGCACGTCCTCCTTGAGAAGCTCCTCCACCTCGACCTCGCGGCCGTCGGCGTCGGCGCCCGTGAGGGCTTTCAGGAACTCCCAGGCCAGGCGCAGCTTCTCGCGGAATCCCATGCGGGCCCACGCGCGCTTGAGCGTGACGCCGATGTCGCGGTCGGAGAGCTCGACCGACGCGCCGACCTTCTCGGCCTCCTGCATGCCCGCCAGCATCTCGGCGCCCGGCTTCACGCCGTACCTCTCGCCCAGCCGCCGCTGCCAGCTCGCCAGGAACGCCTGCGCCAAAAGCACGAACGCCTTGCCGTCGCGGATCACGTCGAGCAGGGGGGTCTCCCGCCATTTCGGGTCGGAGAGCGCGCGCGCCCGGTGCTCGTCGAGCTCCACGCACACGACGGCCGGTCGGCGCGCGGCGATCTCGCGCCGCACCTCCGCCACGCTCTCGGGGCTCACGTGCGCCGTTCCGACGAGCACGATGTCGCCCCGGTCGACGATCATGACGCTCGCACCCCGCGAACCCTCCTTAAGCCTTGCGAGAAGGGGCCGGGCGGCCGCGCATCAAAGCGGCTATAACCCGTGCGCGCATCGCGATTTGGATGCCGGTCGTCGAGGTGGAACAGCTGGTCAAGCGCTACGGCGAGCTTTCCGCCGTGGACGGGCTCTCCTTCTCGGTCGAGAAGGGCGAGGTGTTCGCGCTCCTTGGACCCAACGGCGCCGGCAAGACCACGACCGTGGAGATCCTCGAGTGCCTGCGGGCAAAGACGAGCGGCCGCGTGCGCGTGCTCGGCCACGACGTGGAGACCCAAGCCTCGCGCATCCGCGAGCGGATCGGCGTCCTGCCGCAGGACTTCAACACCTTCGACCGCCTCACGGTCCGCGAGAACGTCCGCTACTTCCGCGACCTCTTTGGCTCGAACGCGGACGTGGACGAACTCCTCGCCTCCGTGGGCCTCACGGAGAAGGCGGACACGCTCTACCTCGAGCTCTCGGGCGGATTGAAGCAGCGCACGGGGGTCGCGATCGCGCTCGTGAACGACCCCGAGCTCGTCTTCCTCGACGAGCCCTCCACGGGCCTCGATCCCCATGCGCGTCGCCAGGTGTGGGAGCTCATCCGCAAGCTGCGCGCGGGCGGCCGGACCGTGTTCCTCACCACCCACTACATGGAGGAGGCCGCGGTGCTCTCCGACCGCGTGGGCATCGTGCACCGGGGCAAGCTCGTCGCGCTTGACGCGCCTGACGCCATCGTGCGCGCGCACGCGGGCTCCACGACCGTGCGACTGCCGGCCGAGCCGGGCCTTGCCGATCGCGTCGCCGGATGGCTTCCCCGCGCGCGCGTGCGGGTGGACAACGCGCACCTGTCCATCGACCCGGGCGACCATCGCCTGGAGGAGGTCCTGTCGGCGCTTGCGTCGAAGGCCACCCTCGCCTCGCTCGAGGTCCGCACGCCAAACCTCGAGGACGCGTTCCTTGCCCTCACCGGCGAGCGCCTGGGAGGCGTTGGCGCATGAGGCGGGCGCTCGTGGACCTCCGCGCGTCGCTTCGCATCTACTTCCGGAGCCGCAGCGGCGTCTTCTGGACGATCGCCTTCCCCGTGCTCATGATGCTCGTGTTCGGCTCCATCCTGGGAAACGCCGGCGACGACGTCACGCTGGGCTTCCAGGACCGCGACGGCACGCCGGCCAGCCAGGCCTTCCGGCAGGCGCTGGCGGACACCGGCTCGTTCGATTTGCGCACGATCCCCGCCGGCGAGGACGCCGTCGCGGCGTCCCGCCGCGAAGGGTACCATACGGTCGTCGTCGTTCCTCCTGGCTACGCGGCCGCCCTCCAGCAAGGCGAGGCCGTCGTGCGAATCCACCACGACCCGAGCCAGACGAACAGCAACATCGCCTTCTCCGTCGTGCGCGGCGTCGTCGACCGCATGAACCTCGAGCTCGCCGGCGCGCGCTCGCCCGCCGTGCAGCTTGCGCAGGAGTCGCTCGTTTCGAGCGAGCTCTCCTTCGTGGACTTCTTCCTGCCCGGCGTCATCGGCATGACGATCGCGATGTCGGCGCTCATCGGGAACCTCGAGCTTTTCGCGCGCTACCGCTCGCAGGGCATCCTGAAGAAGCTCGCCACGACGCCCATCACCAAGCTCGAGTGGGTCGTCTCGAAGGTGCTCTACCAATGCGTGATCGGCGCCATCACGGCGACGACCATCATCGTCGTGGGCGTGCTCGCCTTCGACGTGCGCGTGTTCTTGAACCCGTTTGCAATCCTCATCCTCTTCTCCGGCACGGCCGCGTTTGCCGGCCTGTCCATGATGATCGCCCGCTATGTGAACGAGCAGGAGAGCGCCAACGCAGCCGGATCGGCCGTGGCCATGCCCATGATCTTCCTGTCGGGCACGTTCTTCCCGCTGGAGGGCATGCCTCCGCTCCTGCATTCGATCGCAAAAGTGCTCCCGCTCACGTACGTGAACGAAGGCCTCCGCGCGGCCATGATCACCCAGAACGCCTCGGCCATGGCCTTCAACGGCGCGATCGCGGCCGCGCTTGCGATCGGCTTCGTGCTGTTGGGGGCGGCGATGACCGACTGGAAAGAGGTCTGACGGGCGCAACCGACTCATTTCCGTGTGGCCGGCCCGATCGTCACCCCTTCGGCGGGGAAACTGCCGCAACCCTTTTTTCGCGTGGGACCGCTCGGGGGGCGGGCGAAAGGAGGTGAGAAGGCTGGAAACCATTGAGTTCAAGTGGCTTGAGAAGCTCGAAATGTCGATCCCGTTGAATACGGTCATGAGCCACTGGCCATCCCCCGCGTAGCCGGGTAGGACGGTCCGGCCGGAGGCATGCCCGAGGAGCTCCTCAGCATCGAGCAGGCCCTCGTCCGCCATCGAGAGCAGGTGCTCGACGCGATCGCGAACCCCGATCTGCAGGGGCTCCTCTGGGAGGCCACGCTCGCGTGCAACCTCGCGTGCCTGCACTGCGGCAACCCCGTCGAGGGGAAGGAAGGCGAAGCCGCGTGGTCGCGGCCGCAGGAGCTCTCGACGGCCGAGGCCAAGGCCATTTTCGAGCAGATCGCGGAAGATTTCGACGCTTCGCGGATCGCCGTCGGCATCACCGGCGGCGAGGCGACGCTGCGAAAGGACCTGTGCGAGGTCGTCGCGCACATCAAGAAGCTCGGCTTCCGCGCCGTGTCGCTCACCACGAACGGATCGCTCACCGCGCGCGACCCCGCCCTCCTCGATCGCCTCGTCGAGTCCGGCGTGAGCCTCTTCACGCTCTCGCTCGACGGCGCCAAGCGCGGCCACGACACGCAGCGCTGCAAGGACGGCTCGTTCGAGGACGTCCTCACGACCATCCGCGCGTTGCGCGAGCGTCACCCGCACGTCGAGGTGACGGTCAACACGATCGTCACGCCCCACAACTGGCACGAGGTTCCCGAGGCCTACCGGCTGGTCTCGGAGCTTGGCGTGCCCACGTGGAACGTGGGACCCGTCTCGCCCGTCGGGCGCGCGCGCGACCCGTCCACGCACCTCACGAACGAGCAGCTGCGCGACCTTCTCGACTGGATCGCCGACCGCAACCGCCCCGCCAACGTCGAGGCAAGCGGCGTCCGAATCTCCTGGATCTGCGACGGGTGGGTGGGCTCGCGGTTCGAGGGACGCGTGCGCGACGGCATCTTCTTCTGCGGCGCGGGAACCCGCATCGCCTCCATCCTCTACGACGGAAAGGCCGCCACGTGCCTCGAGGTCAACCGGAAGATCGGCGTGCAGGGGGACCTCCGGACGGAGCCCTTGCGCAAGATCTGGGACGAGCGGTACGGATGGTTCCGCGGCGAGCGCGCAAGCCGCTTCCGAAAAGGCCCGTGCGAAACGTGCTCCGAATGGGACTGGTGCCAAGGCTCCTCGCTGCACCTGCGGGAAGAGGACGGCACGCTTGTCGAATGCATCTACCACCGCCAGTCGCAGGCCGCGCCCCGCGACGACGGCATCCCGACGGCCGTTGAGACCGCCACGCTTGCGCCCCTCTCGATGGTGGAGCGGGACGACGTGTGGATCGTCGGCAACCCGGACCGCGGCACCTTCGCCGAGATGCCGCCGCTTGCCGTCGACCTCCTGCGCCGCCTGCGCGACGAGCCGCGCGTGGAGACCGTCCGCCGCGCCGTGCGCGAGGAGACCGGGCGCGACGTGGACGTGGGCGCATTCGTGCGCTCCGTGGCCGCGGGCGGATTCGTGGAAGCGATCAACGGGCAGCCGCTGCCCAGCCACCTCGTCCCCCGCAAGCGGCGCACGCTCTTCGACGACGTCGACCCCGCGAAGCTTCGGTGGCTGCGCTCCCTGTGGCTGTGGCCGCTTCTGCTTGCGCCCTTTGCGATGGCCACGGGCGTCATGCTCGCCGATTCCTCCTTCGTCCCGAACTACCGCGACTTCTTCTGGACCTCGTCCTACACGTTCGTGGGCCTCTCCGTCTTTGGCGTCATGCTCCTCATCGTAGGCAAGCACGAGCTCGCCCACGTCCTCACCGCCCGCGCGCACGGCTCGCGCGCAAGCCTGTCCCTGGGAACGCGCATCACCTACATCGCCGTCCAGACCGACGCAAGCGACCTGTGGCTCCTGCCGCGGTGGGACCGCGTCAAGGTCTACGTGGCCGGCATGGCCTCCGACGCGTGGCTCGCCGGCGTCGCCATCCTGCTCTCCTTCCTCGGAACGTACGGAATCGTCCCGGCGCTTGCCGACCCCACGATCGTCGCGCTCTTGCGCCTCACGGCCCTCCTGTGCGTCCTCGTCCTGCTGCTGCAGTTCTTCCTGCACCTGCGCATGGACGTGTACTACATCGTCGCCCACGCGCTGGACTGCCGCAACCTCTACGGCGACGCGCAGGCCTGGCTCAAGCGCCGCCTCGCCTTCGCATGGCCGCGCTGGAAAAGCGTTCCCGAGCCGCGCGTCAGCCCGCGCGAGATGCGCGTCGTCCGCGCGTACGGCCTGCTGCACTTCGTGGGCGTGGCCATCCTCCTCGCCTACTTCGGCTTGCTCATCGTCCCCGCGCTCGTCGTGGCCTACGGTTTTGCGCTGGGCACGCTTGCCGACGCGATCGGGGGGACCCAGTTCCCGACGGCGACGCTTCTGGACGCCTTCCTGTTCGTGGCCATCCACGCGGCCTACTTCGCGCTCCTGGGCGCGCTCCATTGGCGCGACCGGCGCCGCGAGTCGACGGGAATCGTCGCCCGAGCGGAGGCCGACGACCTCACGCGACGGCTGCTGTCGCACCCCGCGCCGCCGGCGATGGCGCGCACGGTGGGCGGCAAGCTCGCGCAGATCGCGCCGCGCACGAACGCCAAGCTGCGCTGACGACGGAATGCGCGGATGTATACGTTTGTATACATACGTATACGTCCTACTTCGTGCCCGCCCTCTCCTCCATGTTGCGGCCAAGCTCGGCGCTGCGCTGCGTCGCCACCTCGACCGCGTCGATGAGAAGGGCGCGAAGTCCGCCCTGCTCGAGGCTGTGCAGGGCGGCGATGGCCGTTCCGCCGGGGGAGGTCACGAGGTCCTTCAGAAGACCCGGGTGCTGCCCGGTCACTTGCGCCATCTTGGCGGCGCCAAGCACCGTCTGGATCGTAAGCTCGGTGGCCGCGTGGCGCGAGAGGCCCATCTTGACGCCCGCGTCGGAGAGGCCCTCGATGATCTGGAAGACGTACATGGGTCCCGTACCCGAGAGCCCGGTGACGGCGTCCATGAGCGCCTCCTCGACCTCGACGGCGATCCCGACGGCCTCGAAGACGTGGCGCGCGACGTCGTAGTCGGCGTCGGTCGCGCGCGTGCCGCGGCAGATCGCGGTGGCGCCAAGATCGACCGTCACGGCGACGTTTGGCATCGCGCGCACGACCGAAACCTCCGGCAGCATGAGCTCGATGGCGCGCGTGGTCACGCCCGCCGCGATCGACACGAGCGTCTTGCCGCGACCCATGGCGGGCGCGATCTCACGCAGCACGCGGTGGGCGATCTGCGGCTTCACGGCGAGGACGACGACGTCGGCCCATCGCGCGGCCTCGACGTTCGAGACGGAGGCGTCGATCCCAAGCGTGCGCCGGATCTCCTCGACGCGCTGCTTGCGCGGGTGGGTCGCCATGAGGTTGTCGGGCTTGGCCCACTTGGCCTTGAGCATGCCACGCAGGAGCGCGGTGCCCATGTTGCCGGCGCCAAGGACCGCGATGCGCTTGGACTCCATACGTCCTCACGTTTGGCCACCCTTCGCAAAGGCTTTCAAGCTGCCGGTTGCTTGCTTGGGCGTGGATGGGATGGATCCCGTAGCCGTGGAGGGCTTCCTCCGCCGCGCCGCCGAGACGGCCGAGGCGATCCGTCGCGCCCCGCGCGTGCACGTCGTCTCGCACATCGACGCCGACGGCCTCACGAGCGCGTCCATCGCCGTCTCCATGCTGCGTCGCGCCGGCATCCCGCACGATCTCGAGTTCGTGAAGAGCATCACGCCCTCCGAGCTCGAACGGATCCGCGCGGCAGCGCATCCCTTCGTCCTGTTCACCGATCTTGGAAGCGGCTCGGCGGACGTCCTCAAGGACTGGACCTGCGCCGTGGCGGACCATCACCAGATGGGCGCCGACTTCGCGACGCACCTCAATCCCCGTCTCTTTGGCTTGGGGGGCGAGTCGTGCTCGGGGGCCGGCAGCGCCTACTTCATCGCCCGCGCGCTCGATCCCGCAAACGTCGACTTGGCCGCGCTTGCGGTCGTCGGTGCGGTGGGGGACCTGCAGGACGCCGACGCCTGCCGCCTCACGGGCCTCAACCGAGTCATCCTCGAAGACGGGCGGCGGGCGGGCGTCGTCGAGTGGCGCCTGGACGCGCGGTGGTTCGGGCGCGAGACGCGGCCCGTCTACAAGATGCTGCAGTACGCCGACGATCCCCTGCTTCCGGGCGTCTCCGGCAGCGATCAGGCGGCCATGCGCTTCGTGCAGGACCAAGGCGTCGCGCTCCGGGAGCGGGAGACGTGGCGACGCTGGACGCAGCTCTCGCTCGAGGAGCGGCGCGCGATCCTCTCGGCCGCGGCCGTCCGCGTGACGCGCACGCGAGGCGCGGCGGAGGCGCGACGCATGATCGGCGAGGTGTACGTCCTCTCGCGCGAGGCGCCGGGAACGCCGCTTCGCGACGCCAAGGAGTTCGCGACGCTTCTCAACAGCACGGCGCGCTACGGGGAGGGCCCGACGGGCCTCGCCGTGTGCCTGGGCGACCGCGACGCGGGCTACCGGAAGGCTCTCTCGCTCCTTCGCGGGCACCGGCAGAACCTCGTGTCGGGCGTCCAGCTTGCGCAGCTCAAGGTCGAGCGCCGCGAGATCGTCCAGTGGTTCGACGCGGGCGAGAGCATCCGAGACACGATCGTGGGCATCGTGGCCGGCATGATGTACGGCGCCGGCGCCAGCCGGGAGCTTCCCATCGTGGGCTTTGCGCGCGCGAGCGAAACGGAGACGAAGGTCTCCGCGCGCGCGCCGCGCGAGCTTGTGCTCCAGGGCGTGGTCCTCTCGCAGGCCGTCGGCGAGGCGGCGCGCGAAGTCGGAGGCTCGGGCGGGGGGCACGACGGCGCGGCCGGCGCGACGATCCCCTTGGGCAAGGAGCCCGAGTTTCTGGAGCGCTTGGAGAGCGTCCTCAAGCGCCAGCTTTCGAAGCCGGTGACGGTTTCTGCGACCGGCTAGGCGCAAAAGGCAAGTCTTATCGTCGGCCCTCGATATTTTCGATCGATGGGATGCCGATGACGGCCGACGCTCTCACGCTACGCGATCTCGTCTCGACCATGAACGCGCTGCGCACGGCGCGCGACCCTTCCGCGCGGCCGATCCTCGCGTGCCTTGAGCCCCTGGGCGTCGGGTTGGCCGAGGCGATCGAGGGCGCCGGTTTTGAGATCTGGGACCGGACGCGTCTCGAAGCCGAAGTCGGCATGGCCGTCGTCGCGCTCGTCGAGCGCGGCGAGGCGCTTCCCTTCGCCCCGGCGTCTCGCGTCGAGCCGCCGCCGGCTCCGGCCGTTGCCGCGGCCGTTCCGGCTCCGCCCGTCGTCGCGCCTACCGACACGATGGCGTCCATCCTCACCTCCGCCGCGACGCCGCCGGCAAAGGCGGCCGCGCAGGCGGCCGAGACGCCTCGACTGGAGGTGTTCGACGATTCCGCCGGCGACGGGCCGGGCTCCGACGCGGGTCCGCTCGTCGCCGCCAAGATCACCCAGGCCGACGCGCGGTCGGCCGCCAAGGCCGCCATGCCGCGCCTGGCACGCCTCGAACCCGTCAAGATCCCGCACCACCTGTACGCCTACGACGTCCGCCTCTGGGGCGCGCCGGACCGGCGCGAGGCCAAGGGGTTCGTCCTCGTGAACGCCGTCTCCGGCGAAGCCGTGGCGCTCGACGCCGAGCCCGCAACCGGCCCGTCGTTCGAGGGGGAGTCGCTTGAGCCGGCGCTGGAGGACGCGCGCGCCAAGGTCGCCGCGCGGCAGGCGGCGCTTTCCGCCTCCACGACCGAGCTCAAGGAGAAGGCGTCCACGAACAACGCCTACATCGTGAGCCGCCGCAAGATCGTGCCCGTGGAGGAGACGCTCAAGCTCGAATCGCGCGGCCTCTGGCTCGTTCCCGCCTGGCGCGGGACCGGGCCGCAGGGAATCCTCTACGTGGACGGCCTCACGGGCAAGGTGCAAAGCGACAAGCGGCAGCGGATCGTAAGCGACGACGCGATGATTATTGAAGGTTAGTTGCGCGGCCGCGAAGCGGCCGCAGAGAAGGAAAAAGAGAGGGGGCCCGGGGGAGATTCATCTCCCCCGGCGCGGAAGTCGTCACGCCCGCAGCACGATCTCGATGTTCACTCCGTCGGGCACCTGGATGCGCATGAGCTGGCGCAGGGCGCGCTCGTCGGCGTCGATGTCGATCCACCCTTTTGCGCTCGCAACGCTCGCGCAAAAGCGTGGACGGAAAAACGGCCCCGCCCTTCGCTATCGCTCCGGGCGGGGGCCGCGGCCTTTGGCCGCGGCGGGCGCGCATCGGAGTCCTACGCGCGGAGAACAATTTCGATGTTGACGCCGTCGGGCACCTGGATGCGCATGAGCTGGCGCAGGGCGCGCTCGTCGGCGTCGATGTCGATCAAGCGCTTGTGGACGCGCATCTCCCATCGCTCGATCGTGGAGGTGCCGTCGCCGGAGGGGGCTTTGCGGACCTGGACGTTCAAGCGCTTGGTGGGAAGCGGCACGGGGCCGGCGATGGAGACGCCGGTGCGCTCGGCGATGGTCTTGATCTGCTGGCAGACCCCGTCGATCTTCTTGGGGTCGGTGCCGGCGAGCGAGATGCGGGCGGTGTGAGCCATTGGGGATTCCTCGATTCCCGAGTTTCTCGCCGACACGGCTCGCGGCGCAACGCCGTCGGGGAGCGGGCCGCCGCACGAGGCGGGGGTCGTCACCCGGGGGGAGCGCCTCGGCCGGCGACCGGCTCGGGCGAACCCCTGAGAGCCGGTGCCTTATATAAGCGTATCGCGGGCGAGCCCGGGGGCGGCTCGGG
>DATLFM010000092.1 GCA_035541015.1 Candidatus Thermoplasmatota archaeon | reverse complement strand
GGTTTGGCGTGGGCGAGCCGGGCGCCGTCATGGAGAACGGCCGCAGCGTGCTGCACGTGGCCGCCGAGATCGGGGACCTTGCCGCGGGCCTTGGCCTGCCGCGCGAAGCCGTCGAGAACGCGCTTTCCTCCGCGCTTTCGAAGCTCCGGGCCGTCCGAGCGACGCGCAAGGCGCCCTTCGTCGATTCCACGGTCTACACGAGCTGGAACGCCATGGCCGTCGTCGCATACCTCGACGCCTGGCGCGCCTTCGGTTGGGAGTCCTGCCGCGCGTTTGCGCTTGCCACGCTCGACCGGCTGTGGAAGGAAGCGCGCCGCCCCGGCCGCGGGATCGCACACGGCGTCGAGCAAGGCGCCCCCGACGGCCTGCTCGACGACAACGCGCAGACGCTTCTGGCCTTCACGCACGCCTACGAAGCCACGGGTGACGCGACGCACCTTGAGCGCGCGCGGGAGATCGCCGACGTGCTCTGGAACGAATTCCGGGACGCGAAGACGGGCGGTTTCTTCGACACGCTGGATCCCGACGTGCGCGCGCTTGCAGGCGTGAAGCCGATCCAGGACGCGCCGACGCCGGCTGCAAACTCCGTCGCCGCCCTGGGCCTTGCGCGTCTGGGTCACCTCGCGGGCGACGAGGCCGCGCTTGCGCGCGCCAAGGAAACGCTCGAGGCGTTCGCGGGGCGCGCGACCGAGTACGGCCTCTTCGCGGCCACGCACTTCCGCGCGATGGAGACGATCGTCGACGAACCGGCCAAGGTGGTCGTCGTAGGCGAGGGCCCCAACGCCGAGGCGTTGGCGCGCGCCGCGCTTGCCGCGTGGCCCCCCGGCGCGCTCGTCCTTCGCGTCCGCGCAGGTGGCTTCGTTCCCGAGCCGGCGCGCGCGGCGGCCTCCGCGAGCTTCGACGGTCCCCGCGCGCTCGTATGCCGGGGGGCAAGCTGCCTCCCGCCTGTCGGGTCGCCCACCGATCTCCTGCGCGTCCTGGCGTCGCCGCGGGCATGAGCGGCGGACCCAGGCAAACGCTTATGTAACGGATCGGACTCTTGCGCCCTACCCATCCCCCAGCGGACGGCGACGTTTGGCGCCCGACGCTGCAACCTACCGGGGTCGGGCGGAAGGAATCCGCATGGCAACCCAGAAGATCAGCGCGCTCGTCGACGGCGGCAAGGCGACGCCGGGACCCCCCCTCGGCCCGGCGCTTGGACCCCTTGGCGTCAACGTCGTGAACGTCATCAAGATGATCAACGACAAGACGAGGGCCTTCGACGGAATGAAGGTCCCCGTCGAGGTCATCGTCGACGCCGGCACGAAGGAATTCGACGTGGTCGTGGGCACGCCGCCCACCTCGGCCCTCATCCTCAAGGAGGTCGGCGCCGAGTCCGGCTCCGGACAGCCCAAGCAGAACAAGATCGGCGACATCTCGATCGAGTCGGCGGCCAAGGTCGCCAAGATGAAATCCGACGACCTCCAGGGAAAGGACCTGAAGCGCAAGGTGAAGGAGGTCCTCGGCACGTGCGTCTCGATGGGCGTCACGGTCGAGGGCCGCGACCCCCGCGAGGTCCAGAAGGCCATCGACGGCGGCGAGTTCGACGCTCGCATCAAGGAATGACCACGAAGGAGGATTGACCGTGTCGATCGCACCGCAAACGGGATTCTCGCCCTACGGCGGCTCCCCCTACGGCGGGACGCCTTACGGCGGCCACCGCGCGCAGCCCGGCTTCTTCGAACGCCTCCGCATCGGCTGGCACCTCACGAAGTCCGCCTTCGGCGTGCTGCGCATGGACAAGGAGATCCTCCTCCTGCCCGTCCTCTCGGGCATCGCCATGGTCCTCCTTCTGGCCGCAAGCGTGGGGCCGTTCCTTTTCGGGCTTGCCTCCGGCGCCGTGCAGGGCCAGGGCGCCTTCCAGACGAGCTTCTACGTCCTGCTCGGGGTCCTGTACGTCGGCGGCGCGTTCATCACGATCTTCTTCAACGTGGCCGTCATCCACTGCGCCACGATCCGCTTCGACGGCGGGGACCCCACCGTCCGCGACGGGCTGTCGTTTGCGGCCAACAACGTCGGCCGCATCTTCGTGTGGGCGCTCTTCGTCGCAACCGTCGGCATGGCGCTGCGGATGCTGCGCGAGCGCGCAGGCTTCCTCGGCCAGATCCTGCTGGCCGGCGTGGAGATCGCCTGGGGCATCGCCACCTACTTCGTCGTGCCCATCCTCGTCTACCGGCAGGTCGGGCCGGTGGCCGCCATCAAGGAGAGCGCCGGCCTCATCCGCCGCACGTGGGGCGAGGGCCTGGCGGCCGTTGGCTCCGTGGGCATCATCACGATGCTCCTGATGATCCCCGGCTTCCTGCTCGTCGTAGGTTCGATCTTCGCGCTTGCGGCGACCCGGAGCTTCGCCCTCTTTGGCGTGGTGCTTGCCATGGGCATCCTGTCCATCCTGTTCGTGGCCGTCCTGCAGTCGGCCTTGAACGGGATCGTCCAGTCGGCCCTGTACAAGTACGCGACGACGGGCCGCATCCCGCAGGCGTTCGACGCGCGCGACGTGAATCCGTACGGCGCGCCGACGCCGGTGCAGGCGCGGCCGTACTAGCGCCGAACGTTTCGACCCGGGATTCCTGCGCATATGCGCAGTAATCCTCGTTCGGCGTCGTTCTAGCTACGGAGGAGCTCGCCCAGCCGCTGGTGGATCTCCGCAAGCTCGGCGATCTTCTCCGCGCGATCCTGCGCCACCTGCTTGAACTTGTGCAGCTCCTTCTCGCGCGCCTCCAACGCCGTCTCGTGGTTGCGCTGGATGGCGGCGAGACGCTCGCGCTTGTCCTCGCTCTCCTGGAGACGGGCCTCCAGATCCTTCACCCGGTCCTGGCTTTGCGCAAGCTTGGCCGTGGCCTCCACGAGCGCCCCGTCGAGCTGGTTTTGCATGGCGAGGTATTCGCGGCGGACCTTTTCGAACCGCGACGCGAACTCGCCGAGCTCCGGCCCCCGCGCCGGCGGTTGGGCGCCCGCCGCGATTTCGCTTTGCGGCGGCGGACGGGGAGGCGACGGGGCCGGAGGCGTGGGCGACGCCGCGGCCTTGGCAATTGCGGGACCGGCCGCTGCCGCGCGCGGCGGCGCGCCGGCCATCTCGAAGCCCGATTCGTCGCTTGCGTCCACGACCGTCGTCACGTCGGTTGGCGCCGGAGCCGCGCCGGGCGGCTTTGTCGCCGGCTGGGCCGCCTGTCGTTTCGCAAAGTAGTCCTTCCCCGTTCCGGGCGGGACCTTCGCCCGTTCGTCCTTGAGCATTGCAAACCCCCTTGTCCGGCCCCGTCTGCCCGGTCCGGGCAATAAGGATTGGGTGGCGGCGGCGCAAATCCTTGTCCCGGGGACGGAACGCTTATATCGGTGTTCCAGTATGCAACCGGGCCAATTCCGGCCGTAGGAGAGCAGGGCCCCGAGTTCCGGGCGACCCGCTCGCGCGGTTTCCGCGAGACTACGGAGGGGCCGTCATGGACAAGAAGACCGTCACGCAAGCCGTCCAGAAGGCGCTGTCGTCGAGCAAGGGCGAGCGCAAGTTCAAGCAGACCGTCGAGCTTGCGATCAACCTCGTCAACGTCGACCTTACGATCCCGAAGAACCGCATCGACGAGGAGATCGTGCTTCCCAAGGGCCGCGGAAAGCGGCCCAAGGTCGCGCTGTTTGCCTCGGGCGAGCTTGCGGTGAAGGCAAAGAACGTCGCGGACGTCGTCATCCAGCCCGACGAGATCGACAAGCTCGCCGGCGACAAGCGCCGCGCGCGCAAGCTTGCCACGGGCACGGACTTCTTCCTCGCCGAGGCGCCGCTTATGCCCACGATCGGCCGCACGCTCGGACAGGTCCTGGGCCCCCGCGGCAAGATGCCGCGCCCCATGCCCCCGCAGGCCGATCCGGCCGCGTTTGTGACGCCCATGCGGAACGCCGTGCGCGTCCGTTCGCGCGACAAGCCCACCTTCCACTGCCCCATCGGAACCGAGGACATGAGCGCCGAGGACCTGGGCGAGAACGCCTGGGCGATCCTCGAGCGCGTGCTCAACAAGCTCGAGCGCGGCAAGTTCAACCTCGGCTCGGTGTACGTGAAGACGACCATGGGCCCGGCCGTGCGCATCCTCACGGAGGAAAGCGACGCGAAGAAGGCGCGCACCGCCGCGGCGGCCGCCGCCGCTCCCACGGGAGGCGCCTAGATGCCGGGACCCTCGGCGCACGTGGCGCCCGTGAAGAAGCGCGAGGTGGCCGAGCTCGTACGCATCCTGCGCGAGAGCCCGGTCGTGGCCGTCGCCTCGATCGAGGCCATCCCCTCGCCGTCCATCCAGAAGATCCGGCGGAACCTGCGCAAGGACGCGACGATCCGCGTCAGCAAGAACACGCTCCTGGCGCTTGCCCTCAAGGAGGCGGCCAAGGAGAAGCCGGCGCTCGAGTCGCTCGCGGCGAAGATCAACGGCCCGACGGCCGTCATCGCCACCTCGCTTTCGCCGTTCAAGCTCTACCGGCGCCTGGAGGGCAGCAAGGCCCGCGCGCCGGCCAAGGGCGGCGAGACGGCGCCCGAGGACGTTTGGGTGCGCCAGGGAGAGACCGCCTTCAAGCCCGGCCCCATCGTGGGCGAGCTTCAGAAGGCCGGCATCCCCGCGAAGATCGACCAGGGCAAGGTCGTCATCTCGGCCGACAAGCTCGTTGTCAAGGCCGGCGACAAGATCCCGCAGCCCCTGGCCGCCGCGCTCACGCGCCTGGAGATCCACCCCCTCATCATCGGAATGAACGTCCAGGCCGCCTACGAGAGCGGCATGATCTACGAGCAGAGGGTCCTGCAGGTCGACGAGAAGCAGCTTCTCGCGCAGATCGGGCAGGCCGCCCGCGCCGCCGTGAACCTTTCGGTGAACGCGGGGTATCCCACGAAGAAGACGATCGAGATCCTGCTGCAGAAGGCCCACCGCGAGGCGCTTGCGGTCGGCCTTGAGGCGGAGATCCTCGATACGAAGGTCATCGACCTGCTCCTTGCGAAGGGGCAGGCGGAGATGCTCGCCGTGGCGCGCAAGGCCTCGCCCGAGGCGCTCGACGAGGAATTGAAATCGAAACTCGGTTAGGATCACGGAGGAAGAAACCATGGAATATGTGTACAGCGCGCTGCTGCTGCATTCGGCAGGCAAGCCCATCGACGAGGCCGGCGTCACGAACGTCCTCAAGGGTGCCGGCGTCGCCGTCGACGCGACCCGCGTGAAGGCGCTTGTCGCCTCGCTCGAGGGTGTGAACATCGAGGAGGCCATCAGCAAGGCCGCCTTCGCCGCGCCCGCCGCTGCCGCGGCTGCCGCGCCCGCCGAAGCCAAGAAGGAAGAGAAGAAGAAGGAAGAGGGCCCCTCCGAGGAAGAGGCGGCCGCCGGCCTGGGCGCCTTGTTCGGCTGAAGGCCGGATCGAGGCGCCGGGGAGCGCGAAGCGCTCCACGAGCGCGCTCTTCGGTTGGAGCCGCGTCCGTCCATCCTTCGTCGACAGCGGGAGCTCCGGCTCCTGCCTCCTCCGTGTTACTCGGGCGCCGGTTCGGCGTAGATTCTCGCGATCTCTTCTTCGAGCGACCGCCTGTACCAGCCCTGAAGCTCGCGCAGGATCCTGAAGACGTCGCCGCGCAGGAAACCGGGGATGCGAAGCAAGGCTCGCTCCCGCTCGCACAGTTCCAGCACCGCAAGCGCTGCCTCGAACTGCCGATCCACGGCCCCGGACGCCTCCTTGGCGCTTGGGAAGGTGGACCGTACGAGCGACTCGTAGTCCTCGCCGCGGCCGCGGTGCAGGAGGGCCGAGAGGTGGGCCAGGCGCTGGGTGAACGCGTCGTCCAGGCGGGCGACAAGCTCGGGCCACGCCGGATGGTCTCGGTTTCCATTGAGGTACGCCTCTTCCGTCTCGAGGAAGGCGCCAAGGTGCATGCGACGGGCGGTGTCGAGATCCTCGCCGCACTCGCGGGCCGCCCGGAAGAGGACGTCGAGCTGGCGGTCTACGCGGCGGACCATCTCCTTTCTCGCCACGGCGTCAAACAGTGCCGCCGCCACGTGGCCGTAGATTCGGCCGAGGATGCCGCGATGGAGGTGAAGGAGCCGTTCCTCCACAAACGCCATGGCGCGATCGATCTCCGCGTCAAAGCGCGCGCGGACGAGGCGTTCCCGCTTCGCGTAGGACCGGTCGGTCACCGGGTCTGGATTCCCGGCTCGGCCTTAAATAGCCCAAGTTTCTTGCTCGGATCATGGCGTTCCCTTCGCCTCCCTCGGGGCAACGGATCACGTTCCGCGGCGGCGCTCTCACGGTTCCCGACGATCCCGTCATCCCCGTCATCGTCGGCGACGGCACCGGCCCCGACATCATGAACGCGGCGCTGCCGGTCCTGCAGGCGGCCGTGGCCAAGGCCTACGGCGGACGGCGACGCCTGGCGTGGTACGAAGTGCCCGCGGGCATGACGGCGCTGGAAACCGTAGGCGAGCTTCTGCCGGCGCGCACGCTGGAGGCGCTGCAAACGTACGTCGTAGGCATCAAGGGGCCCATGACGACGCCCATCGGCACGGGTTTCCGCAGCGTGAACGTCGCGTTGCGGCAGGAGCTCGACCTGTACGCGTGCGTGCGCCCGGTCTACGGCCTTCCCGGCGTGCCGGCGCCCTCGCGGAACCCCATGGGTCTTGACATCGTCATCTTCCGGGAGAACATCGAGGACGTGTACGCCGGTGTCGAGTTCCCTGCGGGCTCTCCCGAAGCCGCGCGGCTTGAGGAATTCCTCGTCCGGGATCTGGGCGTGAAACGCAGCAAGATCCAGCCCGGCTCCGCCCTTGGCATCAAGCCCATGAGCGCCTTCAACAGCAAGCGCCTGATCCGCAAGGCCATCCAGTACGCGATCGACAAGAAGCGCACGAGCGTCACGCTCGTGCACAAGGGCAACGTCATGAAGTTCACCGAGGGAGCCTTCCGCGATTGGGGCTACGAGGTCGCCCGCACCGAGTTTCCGGACGTGACCGTCACCGAACAGGAGCTCGTCGAGCGCCATGGTGGAAACGCGCCGCCGGGCAAGATCGTCATCAAGGACCGCATCGCCGACAACATGCTGCAGCAGATCCAGACCCGACCCACCGAGTACGACGTGGTCGCGACGCCCAACCTCAACGGCGACTACCTCTCGGACGCCGCGGCAGGCTACGTCGGAGGCCTGGGCTTTGCGCCCGGCGGCAACATCGGCGACGGGCCGGCCGTCTTCGAGGCCACCCACGGGTCGGCGCCCAAATACGCGGGCCAGGACAAGGTCAACCCGTCGAGCGTCATCCTCTCGGGCGTCATGATGCTCGAGTACCTCGGATGGGACGAGGCGGCGCGCCTGACGAAGGACGCCATCCGAAAGACGATCCACGCCGGCGTGGTGACCTACGACCTCGCGCGCGAGATGAACCTGGCGCCCGTCAAGTGCAGCGAGTTCGGAAAAGCCGTCATCGGAAACCTCTAGGCGGAGGACGGACGGCACCTAGGCGTCGCGGATCTCGAATCCGATCTTGAATCCGGAGCGGGCGTTCTCCTCCTCGAGCCGGCGCGCGGCCCCGGCCACCTCGGGCTCCAGCCCCGCGACGACCACGTCCAAGCCCCGCTGGCAGGCGTGCAAGGAGGCCTCCAGCGGCGCGAAGGTGAAGTCGGGCTTTCTGCCAGCCGCTTCAAGCGCCGCGCGGGCCGCCACGTCCAGGGCCGCGGTCCGAGCATGCGGCCGTTGCGACAGGACCGCCGCCAGGGTAGCCGGCCGGGACGGAGGCGGCGGGATCCGAACGAGCAAGAGCCGGCCGGGCGCGTGGTCGACCATTCCCGTGAGGTCGCGCACTCGCAAAGCCTCGCCCGGCTCCGCCGCGTGCGAGGCCGTGCCCGTGGAGGGCGACGCGTGGCCGGCCAGGGCGCAAAGCTCGCCGGCGCGCATGAACAGCCCGACGCGCTCGCCGGCGCGCACGGGACCGGCGGCCAGCGCCACCGTGTGGCGGACGACGTTCACGCGCGAGAGCGCATCGACCACGAATCCGCGCAAGCGGTCGAGCCCGTCCTGCAGCGCCTGCACGCCGCGCGCGGTCGGGCGGTAGCTCCCGTCGCCGGCAAGAAGGAGCCCCTCCGTCTGCAGGGCGCGCACGTGCTCCGAGACGGCCTGGGGCGTGATGCCAAGCGAGGCTGCGATGTCGGACTGGCGCGCGGGGTTGGCCGCCGTGGCCTCGAGCAGGATGGCAAGCCGCGTGAGCTCTCCGCGGTCCGGCAGTCGCTGCATGCGACCGGGAACCGGCTCGACCCTAATAATGGTGAAGGCGCCGCGCGGCCGGAAGATGCGACTCGAAACATTCGTTTCGAAGCCGCGCGTACACCTCTTGAGCCAGCGGCCGGAGGTTCTCGATGTCCGCGCGGTTGTACCGCACGAGCGTGTCGAGCGCGCGCGTGTCTTGGTTCCGCTCCCATCGCCGCCAGAGGAGAACCGCGTCGTACCCCGAGAGGCCGTCCAGGTCCGGATCGCGGGAAAGCTTGAGCTCGCGCTCGATGGCCTTGAGGCCTCCCGTGAGCCCGACGCGCGCGGCCGCAAACCGCAGGTCGACGTGCGGCACCTTGGGGAGCTTCACGCCCTTCTGCTTGAGCAGCGGAAGGTCGAACTGCGAGCCGTTGAACGTCACGAGCATCGACGCTTTCGAGAGCACCTCGTTCAAGGCCCCGCGGGCGAGGTTCACGCCCGCGATGAAGGTCCGCACGCCCGTGTGGTCGAGGGCCCCCACGACGGTGATGTCGGGCCAGCGTCCGTTGCCGGTGGTCTCGATGTCCACGTACACCGCGCGGTCCGAGAGCGCTTCCCACAGCCGCCAGTGCTCGCGGTTGGGGAACAGGGCGGCCAATCGCCACGCTTGCCGCTCGTAGAGCGCGCGCGAGGCGTGGTCGATGAGGTTCACGTGCAGCGCGTGCGTGTCCTCGCCGATCCCCTCGGGAACCCGCCGGCGGTACGCCTCCCAATCGAGGATGCCGCGCCTCCAGAGCCCAAGCTCCGTCTTCTCGCCGATGCGAGGCAGGAAGATGAAGCTGTTCTCGATCACCGGCCAACGATCAGGCGCCAAGTCCCTATAGCCCTTCCCAGGGAGGCCTTTATGCAAGCGGCCGGGCATGCGAGCGCCATGGACGACATCGCGCGGCTCTTGGCCTCGCTTGCGCCGCGCTTGCGATCGACACCACCGGATTCCGGGCTTGCGTTCGAAACGGTCGTCCCCCGCCCGCCCGGACGCATCGGGGCGGTGGACGGGAGCGTGGCCCCGGTGCTGGAGGGGCAGGGTTTCGTCGTCTCTGCCGTGCGGGCGGTCGCGATCCTTGTCGAGGACGGACGCGTGTCCGCGGTTCACGGCCCGCGCGCTTTGCTGCACGTGACGGCACGCGAGATCGACGCCGACCGGCGAAGGGAGGAGGCCGAGCGCGAGGCGGCCGGGCGGCTGCTTTCGTTCCTCGGCCCGGGGGACCTTCTGCTGCTGGACGGCGCGCTCGCCGTGCCCGATGGCTCGCACGAAACGCTCGTGCAAGCGTGCCAAGTCCGCGGCATCGTCGTTGCGGCCGTGTGCAAGTCCACCTCCGCGCTTCTCGACGGCGCGCCCCTGCTGCCGGCCGCCCTTGCCCAAGGGACCCGCCGGCGGCCGGGCGAAGCTTGGTACGCCGACGTTTCCCACGTCCTCAAGGAACCGGGCGTCCGCAGCTTCGTGGCCCGCTTGCACGCGGCCGCGCGCCAGGCCTTCCGGATCGACCTTCCGGCCGCCGGCGTTGCGCCCGACGAGGCGCTGTCGCGAATCGCCGCGACCGCACGAGACCCGGGTTATCCCGGCTATCCGTGGCCCCTTGCGCAGGCGCACAACCGCGCGGCGATACCGGACTCGGAAGCCGACGATCTTGCGCACGCCATCCGCTCGCGCGCCCTTCAGGACGGGATCGACGCGGGCACGTGGGACGCGTGCTTTGCGGACCCCCACGCGATGCTCGACGCCGGCCGGTGAGACGCGTTTGCGATCGCAAGGCAGTCGGACAGGACCGCCGCGGCCGTGGGGCAAGACCCCGCGCCAGGGCCCCGGAGTACGATCTCGCCGGCGCGGGCGAGCTTGAGCCGCACGACGTTTTCGACGCCGCCCACGACGAGGGGATGATCGCGTGCAAGCGCCACGGGACGGACGGAGGCGCGACCCGGCAGGATGGTCGCCACGCTGCGGATCGCTAGCCCCGTGCGCGCGGCGTCCTGGACCTCGCTTGGCGCAAGGTCGAAGATTCCGCGACGGTCGACGGCGCCTACGGCAAGCGGACCGAAGGCTGCCTGGTGCAGGATGGCGGCCTTGGCGGCAGCGTCGAGCCCCGAGAGGTCGAGGGACGGATCGGCCTCGAGGTACGCGCGGCGTCGGCATTCGAGCAACGCCTCCTCCAGCGCGCACCCGCCCTCCACGAGCGAAAGCACGGCGTTCGTGCTCCCGTTGAGAACGCCCTCGATCCGAAGCACCCGATCGCCCCCGAAGGCGGACGCAAGCAGCTCCAGCACGGGCGTGCCCGCGCAGACGGTCGCCGAGCGCCGAAACAGGACGCCCTTGCCCTGCGCAAGGCCCGCAAGCTCGGGACCGCGCGTTGCCACGGGTCCCTTGTTCGCTGTGACGACGTGACGTCCGGCGCCAAGCGCCCGACGCAGACGGGAAACCGCGGGATCGAGCCGATCAAATCGCGTAGGGGTGGCGTCCACGAGCAGGTCGCAGGGAACGTCCGCATCGGGTTTGGAATCGGCGGGAAGACGGCCGTCTCGCTCCTTGGCCCGGACGGCCGCGTCCAGGTTGACTCCGTCCGGGCGCGCAAGGGTCCCTCGGGAATCGCTTATCGCCACAACCCGGAACTCGGACCGCTCCGACAGAAGCGGCGCAAGCGCCCGTCCCACGGCCCCGAATCCGACGAGGTGGATGCGAAGGCTCACACGGCCACCTCCCGGCGGCAAGACACCGTCAGCGCCTGTGAAAGGTCGGCCAGCAGGTCCTCGGGGTCCTCCACGCCCACCGAGAGACGCACGAGCCCCTCGGTGATGCCCCGACGCGCGCGCTCGTCGGGGGGGACGGACGCGTGCGTCATCGTCGCAGGGTGCGTGGCGATGCTCTCCACCGAGCCGAGGTTCTCGGCCACCGTGAACAGGCGCAGGGCGCGGAGGAAGGCGACGGCCGCGTCGCGTCCTCCCCGCGGTTCGAAGGAGACCACGGCGCCGGCCCGGCGCTGCTGGCGCTGGACGAGCGCACGCCCCGAGAAATCCGGAAGGCCAGGATAGAGCACGCGCGCCACGTCCTTGCGCTTGGCGAGGAACTCCGCGACCCTCTGCGCGTTTGCGCATTGCCGATCCAGCCGAAGCGGCAACGTCTTGACGCCTTGGAGCGTAAGCCATGCCTCGAACGGGCTTTGGATCGCGCCCGTTGCATTGCGCAGCCAGCGCAGACGCTCGAGGAGCGCCACATCGTCGCGGACCACGACCGCTCCGCCGACGGTCGCGTTGTGACCGTCGAGGTACTTCGTCGTGCTGTGGACGACCGCGTCGGCTCCAAAGTCAAACGGCCGTTGGAGGTACGGCGTACAAAAGGTGTTGTCGACGACGTGAAGCGCGCCGCCGGCGTGGGCGATCCGGGACACCGCCGCGAGGTCCACGACCTTGAGCGTCGGGTTGGCGGGCGACTCCGAAAGCACAAGCCGCGTTCGCTCGCCAAACGAGCGCTCCAAGGCGCCCGGATCCCCGAGGTCCACGAAGGACGCTCGCACGCCGTGCCGTGCGAGCACGTCGCGGGCAAGACGGATCGTTCCGCCGTACACAGTCTCACCGATTGCCACGTGGTCGCCAGCGTCGCAAAGCCGGAGGATCGCGTCGACGGCGGCGATGCCGCTGCCGTAGGCCAGGGCACCCACGCCTCCCTCGAGATCGGCGAGCCGCTCCTCGAGCGCGACCACGGTCGGGTTGGCCGTGCGGCTGTAGGCGTACCCTTTGTGCTCGCCGGGCGCCTCCTGCGCGAATGTCGTGACCTGGTAGATGGGCGCAAGCACGGCGCCGGTCGTGGGATCCGGCCTTCGGCCGGCGTGGACCGATCGGGTTCCAAAGCCCAACTCGTGCACGAAATTACTGATAGTCATTTTGTCAGCCGTCCGTATTACCCGGCCGACGACAACGCACCTTGGTAATTTGTAGCTTTGCAATTATGCCCTTGGAGCATTAGCCGAGGACGCCGATCGCCTGCTCCCAATGGACGACCGCTTCGGAGGCGACGGTCCAAGCCGAAAGGGGCGCGTCGTGGATGGACACGCGCCGGTCGGCAAAACCCAGGTCCGCGCGGAAGGCGCCGGAGGGAAAGCCGCCGATGACGCAGGCCACGGCCTCCCGGGCTGCCGCGTGCGGCGCGAGAACCTCGCGCATCGACATCCGATCGCCGGCGTCGTCGAAGACGATCGCCGAGCGGGCCCCGGTGCGGGCCACGGCGCCCTTGAGCGTCACCCCCCGCTCCAGCAGGAGCAGAGGGTCGCCCGTGGGCGGAGCCTTGCCCTCGCGCAGGACCTGCTCGGCAAGCCCGACAAAGCGGTTGTAGTTCCGCATGATGCGCGTGCGAGGATCGAGGACGAGGAGCTCGTCGTTTCGCGTGTGGATCCACACGCGAAGACCGCCCCGCTGGTTGAGGATGGAGTCCTGCGCCAACAGGAGGACGGTGTGGACGATGTCCGGCCGGCCGCGACGCTCGCCTTCGGGAAGCGCGCGCAACGCGCTGTGGTGAAGGGACGAGTCCAGAAGCGCGCGGGACGCGCGGCTGCCGGAACGGCGCGCGGGCGCGCGAACCGAGGGATGGGCGCGGATCGCTTCGGGAACGAGCTCGAATTCGCTCTCGGCGAGCACAAGGTGCATCGGAGGCGGGACCGGGGGAGCGGTCATGATCGGCGGGCTACCGCTGAACGGCACGTAAAGGTTTGCCGGCTACGGGGCGCCGACGCCGGCGCCTGGCTCCGCGCGTCCCGCGTCGGACGCCTCTGACCGGCGGTTGAGGACCGCCTCCGTGGCGCGATTCCACGCCTGCTCCCGGTCCTCCCGCGTCTCGTGGAGCGCCTCGTGGAAGGCCGCAAGGAACCGGTCCTTGGCGTCGGCCGACAGGCTGTCGAAGAACGCCTCCCGCTCGTTGGCGTCCGCGCGCTCGGACATCCACTCCCGCAGCGCCGGATCGAGGTCCTTCATGGTCCGGTGCAGAACGCCTCCTGCCCTTTTCCTTTGGGGACGGTTGCCGGCGGGCGACGACAGCTTGATGGCCCGGCGGAAGGTTGTGCCGGCGTGGAGCCCGACCCGCCCGGCGTGGAGCTCGAGAACGACCCGGAGGACAACGTCTGCTTCGCCTGCGGCCCCCGCAACCCCGCCGGGCTGCGCATGCGATTCTTCGACGATGGAGCCTGGGTGCGCTCGCGCCTGGTCCTGGACGATCGCTACAGCGGAGGCCCCGGACGCGTGCTCGACGGCATCGTCTTTTCGGCCATGGACGATACCATCTGGTGGGCCGCATGGGCGCGGTGGGGCGAGCTCGCGTGGGTGGAGGAAGTCGAATCGGTCCGGTTCGGATCGGTCCGGACGGGAGAGGCTTTCCTCGTGCAAGCGCGGCCGGTCGAGAACCTCGGCCACGCGGAGCGCTGGGAGGCGGTCGTCGTTCAGGGAACGGCGACGGTTTCGAGGATGCAGCAGCGGCTGCGGCGACGCACGGACGACGAGATCCGGCAGCAGCTTGCCTCGCCGGCCCTCCCGCGCAGCATCCGGGCCGAGCTCGAGGCGGCGCTCGCGCGGCGAAGCGCCGGTGCACTCACACGGCCCATTTGACGCTGCAACCCTGTACTGGCGCCCGGTCGGCGGCGGGCCGCTTGCCGGAGAGGATGTCTTCGAGCGCGTCGCGGAGGAAGTTCCGCTGCACGGCCGAGGGATCCTTGGGGCTGTCGTCGAAGGCGCCCTGGTAGGCCAGCCGAAGGTCGCGGTCGAAGACAAAGAAATGGGGCGTGACGAGCGCGCCGTACGCACGCGCCACGTCCTGACTCTCGTCGCGAAGATAGGGGAAGGGGTACCCCTTCTGGCGCGCGCGCTCGACCATGTGCGGCACGTCGTCCGTGGGGTAGTTCACCGTCTCGTTCGAGTTCACGAGCACGAAGCGAACGCCCCGCGCCCCGTACTCGCGGGCGGCCGCGATCAGGCGGTCCTCCGTTCCCTGCACGTACGGGCAGTGGTTGCAGCTGAAGACCACCACGAGCGCCGACGCGCCGCGAAAGTCGTCGAGCGACCACGTCTTGCCGTCGACGCCGGGGAGCTTGAACGGGGGAGGCCGGGCGCCCTGGGGGAGCCGGAACTGCGAAGGCTCGGCGATCATGCTTGCCGCAAGCGCGGCACGGCTCCTAAGGCTTGCGCGCCTAGGAGAGGATCTCCGCCAAGCGTCCCGCCTCGCGCGCCTTGCGCACCTCGCGCGCCAAGCGGCGGCCCGTCGACAATCCGGGCTCGATCAGGTCCGAGTAAGGCGATCCCTGGATGTACGGATTCGTCCCGGCGACGATGCGCGCGCTGATCTCAAAGACCCGGAATTCGAGCTTGTCGGTGACGACCGTTTCGAGGCAGAAGGGCCCGATCATGCCGCCGAAAAGCTCGAGGCTGCGCTCGACTGTCTTGGCGCCCATCGCGAGCGCTTCGGGCAGAAGCGACTCGCGCATCACGAGCGGGAAATTCCCGGTCACGACGAAGGTGGGCGTGATGCCCATCTCCTCGAGCTCGTAGATGGAGCCCAGCCGGTGGGCCTCGTCGATGATGGACTCGTCCCGCCGGTCCATGCCAAGAAGCTGGAGGGACCCTTTCGAGAGACGGTACCCGCCGTTTTCCAGGGGGCTGTAGAAGTAGTGGAGGTAGTAGCGCGTGCCGAGCACGAACTCCTGGATCGTGTGGGGAAGCTTCGGGTCCAGGCGCTTGCGGTACTCGTCCACGTTCCGCGCGATGAAGAAGCCGCGACCGCCGCGCGCGCCGTGGTACTTCACGATGACGGGCCCGTCGATCTCCTCGGGATCGTGGATCGTGCGGGGCATGCGAAGGCCGGCGGATTCGAGCCACTGGCGGGCCTTCTCGCGGTCGCCCTCCCAGGCGAGCACCGCGCGGTTGCCAAACGTGGGCACCTCAAGCTCGGCGAAGGCCTTGGGGCCCATGTATTCCACGAAGCTCCCGTGGGGCACCACGATGGCGTTGCGCTTGCGGAGCTCCTTTGTCATGGAGAGGAGGTCGCGGTAGTCGTTCACCGACAGGAACTCGTCGGGCTTGCCCAAGGGAAAGGCATCGTAATGCTTGGGCGGCGGACCCTTGCAGATGCCAAGCGTCCGGAACCCCTCCTGCCGCGCGCCGTGGAAAATCTGCAGCGAGGTGTGCGAGCAGGCGGTCGCGATCGTGAGGTTCGAAGGGTCGTAACCTTCGAGCAGCGACCGGATGTCCGGGGTTGCCATTA
>DATLFM010000091.1 GCA_035541015.1 Candidatus Thermoplasmatota archaeon | reverse complement strand
CCCCCGTGGGCCCGCCCGCGACGTGCCTGGGCGAGCGCGTGCTCGCGTGCCTTCCCGAGCCCCTTGCGCCCTGCGTGCCCCACGCCCTCGAATGCTCCCCGTTCTCGATCTGCACGAGCGGGGGCCGCGGACGCTTCACGTACAACGTGTGCCGCGAAAGCGCGGACCTCTCCGAGTGCGCCGTCGAAACGAGCCATTGCCACGGCTTTGGGGAGCCCTGCGAGGCCGCGCACGGCAGGCCCATCGTCACGCTCGACTTCTGCTGGCTTCGCGCCGAGCAGGTGTGGGACCCCGCCCGCGGCGATTGGCGCACCGAGACCTGGTTCGTGTACGTGATCGTGCGCGCGCACGTCCGCGACGACGTGGCCGTCGTCCAGGTGCTCGCCCAGATCCGCAACCGCGGCCCCGATCCCGAGTTCCCCTTCGTCGTCGACCTTCCCGAGGGCGCCCACGTCACGGGCCTCACGCTCTTGCGCGACGGGATGCTGCACGTCGCGCGCATCGCCGACCGCGCCGCCGCGCGCTCGGAGTACGACGCGTGGAAGGCCATCGAGGAGACCGGCGGGCTCGTGGAGAAGACGCCCGGCGGACGCCGGTTCTCCTACCTCGTGAACGTCGCCGAGTTCACCGACGTGGATGCCGTCCTCACCTACGAGATGCGGCTTTCCGACGCGAGCGGAGCGCGCAGGCTCGACCTTGCCGCGCCCGTCTCGGGCTTTGGCATGGACCTTGGCGCGCGCATCGAGGTCCACGTCGAGGACGGCGCCGGCAACCTCGCCGCCGTCGCCTCGCCCGCCGACGCGCTCGTGCGCGGGAACGGCAAGGGCGTTCGCGTCGACTATGCCGTCGGGCCGCGTCCGAACCAGGAGAGCACGCGTCTTTCCGTCGGATGGCAGGCGCCCTCCACACCGCCCGAAGGGCATCTTCTCTCCTGCGTCTCCGGAAGCGAGCGCGTCTTTGTCCACCGCGTCGTCGGGCACGACGCGCCGCGCCTGGCGTACCTGAGCCCCGTCTCGCCCGTGGGCCTCGCGGGCTCACGGAGCGAGGCGTCGGCGAGCGGAACCGTGCCCGCGCACAAGGCCGAGCTTCGCGGCGTCGCCACGATCGGCGGCGGGTCCGTGGCCTTCGCCTTCCGCCTCTCGGACGAGCCCTGCGACGCGCGCCTGGCCCGCGCGGTTGCGCTCGACCGCATCCAGGCCCTGGAGGCGCGCGTCGCGCAGGAGGGCGAGCTTGCCCACCTCGTCGAGGAGATCCGCGCGCTTGCGCTTGCGCACGGCGTGGTCACGGACTACACGAGCTTCGTCGTCATCCTGCCCAACCGCAACTCGATGTGGCGCTCCGACCCGGTGCCGGTGCGGGGCATTGCCGCGGCGGACGTGGATTTCGGCCTCGTCGTCGCGGAGGATCTTGCGGTCCTCGAGAGCGGCAAGGCGCGTTCGTCTGCGATGCTCGGCTTCGCGCAGCGACGGGACCTGCGAGCGCCGGCGATCGCCGTCGACGAGTTCCAGCGCTCGGCGGCTCCGGGGTCGGACGCCGCCGCCCGCGCGAGCACCGCCGGGGTGGAATCGGCCGCTCCCGCGACGGGCTTCGAGGTCCTGCTCGTGCTCGGACTTGCCGGAGCCGTCGTGTGGACGCGGCGCCGCTGATTTCCTGCGCAATTGCGCAGTAACGCGCGGCAGCGCCTACCCAAGCGCCTGCCGCAGGTCCGCGAGGATGTCCTCGACGTCCTCCACGCCCACCGAAACCCGCAGCAACCCTTCCGTGACGCCCGCGCGCTCGCGAAGCTCCCGCGGCATCGACGCGTGCGTCATGGACGCGGGGTGGCAAACGAGCGTCTCGACGGCGCCCAGGCTCTCGGCAAACGTGCACAGCCGCAGCTTCGCCACGAAGCGCTCGGCCGCCGCGCGGTCGGCAAGCTCGAAGCTCACCATGCCGCCAAAGCCGCGCATCTGCGACTTGGCGACGGCGTGGCCCGGATGCGAGGGAAGGCCGGGGTAGTGCACGCGGCGGACGCCGGGCGCGGAGAGAAGGAACTCGGCCACGCGCTGCGCGTTTCGATTGTGGGCGTCCATGCGCAGCGCCAGCGTCTTCAGGCCACGCAGCAGGAGGAAGCAGTCGAAGGGAGAGGGCACCGCGCCGACGGCGTTCTGCAGGAACTGCAGGCGCTCGGCGTGGCGGGCCTCGCGCAGGACGACGCAGCCGCCGACGACGTCGCTGTGGCCCCCGAGGTATTTTGTCGCGCTGTGGACGACAAGGTCGACGCCCAGCGCAAGCGGCTGCTGGAGGTAGGGCGTGGCAAACGTGTTGTCGACGGCCACGGAAAGTCCGCGCTCGCGCGCCAGGCGCACGACCGCGGTGACGTCCACGATCTTCAGGTTGGGGTTCGTGGGCGTCTCGAGCCACACGAGCTTCGTGGAGGCTTCGACGGCCGCCTCCACGTTCTTTGCGTTCGACGTGTCGACGAACGTCGCGCGGATGCCGGCGTCGGACAGCACGCGGGTGAGGAGGCGGTAGGTTCCTCCGTAGACGTTCTCCTCGCACACGACGTGGTCGCCCGACTTGAGCAGCAGGCGCAGGGCGGCGTCCGTGGCGGACATGCCGCTTGCAAACGCGAACGCGCGCGCGCCGCCTTCGAGCGAGGCGAGGTTCGCTTCGAGCGCGGCGCGCGTGGGGTTGCCCGTGCGCGCGTATTCGAAGCCGCGCGGCCGGCCGATGCCGTCTTGCGCGAAGGTCGTGGAGGGTGAGATGGCGGGAACGACCTCGCCGGTGCGGGGGTCGGGCTCCTGGCCGGCATGGATGGCTCGCGTGCGGAAGCCGGGGGCAGGCGGCGGCTCGGGCATCGCCCCCCAAACGGCGGTTCCCGTTATAGCAGCCTCGCCCGGAGCCTCCGGCACCGGAGGGGGCCCAAAAAGTCCGGAATTCCGTGCATCAGACGATTTCGCAAGGTTGAAGCTTCCGCCCCGCGGTTTGCGGCCTCGGGAAGGATAGGGACCATGGCGCCGCCGGTAGAGATCAATTACTTGGGTGTTGTCGTTGCCACCGTGGCAGCCATGATCGTGGGAGCGATCTGGTACGCGCCGCCGGTGCTCGGCCGCAAGTGGATGCAGCTTGTCGGCAAGACCGAGGAGGAGGCGCGCGCGGCCGGCATGGCCAAGCCGATGGCCGTGGCGATCTTCTCGTCGCTTGTCATGGCCGTCGTCATGTCGTTCATCGTGGACTACGCCGAGGCGACCAAGTTCTCCGAGGGCGCGCTCGTGGGCGTCCTCGTGTGGGTCGGCTTCGTCGCGACGACGCTTGTGACAAACGCGGTCTTCGAGGGGCGCTCGAACGAGCTTGCGATCATCAACGGCGCGCACTACCTCGTCGTGATCGTCCTGGTCGGCGGCATCCTCGCCTTCTTCACCGGCACGGGCTTCTCGATGCCCCGCTAGAGCCGGTCGACGCGCTCGTGCCAGGTGCGCAGCGGCGCGAACTCGCGCGGAATCTCGTTCCCGCTGAAGCCCAGGGGATGCAGCGCCCCGTAGAGCGCAAAGTCCGCGAGGCTCGGCTTGTCGCCCAGGAAATAGGCGTTGTCGGCAAGCACGCCCTGCATGAGGCCGCAGACCTCCTTCACGCCCGCCAAGAACTCGCCCTTGCGTGCGGCCATCGCCTCGAGCGGCCCGCGCTTGCGCTCCTGGAGCTCGACGAACACCCACCGCGCCTGCGGGTCCGCGATGCGTTCGGGAACGTCGGCCACGACGTAGCGCCACACGAGCTCCTCCACCACGTTGTGGGCCCAGTGCTCGATCACGCGGCAGCGCGCGCGAACGTGCGCCGGACCCGCGCCCGGATACAGCGTCGGCTCGGGCCTCTCGCGCTGCGCCCAGTCGGCGATCTCCGGCCAGAGGACCGGTTTGCCCTCGGTGGTCACGACGGCCGGGACGTAGTCCTGCCCCGTCTCGCGGATGACCTGCTGGTGGTTCCCGTAGGGGACGTCCACGAGTTCGAAGGGGATGCGCTTGAACTGCAGGATCTTGCGCGCCTTCTCGCAGTAGTGGGACGGTCCGAGGTGGAACAGGCGGGCGACGGATCGGGGAGCGGATCGCGCGGGAGCGGCCATGGGGATCGCGCCGGAATCGCCCGCGAGGGGCTTTAAGCCTCGGTCCGTCCTTTCCGCCGACGATGCGATACGCGCAAAGCGTGCTCGACCTCATCGGCGACACGCCCCTTGTCAAGCTCAACCGGGTCGTCCCGCAGGACGGGCCCCTCGTCCTCGCGAAGCTCGAGATGCGCAATCCGGGGGGCTCCGTGAAGGACCGGATCGGCATCGCCATGCTCGAGGCCGCCGAAAAGGAGGGCACGCTGCGGCCGGGCGGCACGATCGTGGAGGGCACAAGCGGCAACACCGGCGTGGGACTTGCCATCGCCGCCGCGATCCGGGGCTACAAGGCCATCTTCACGATGCCCGACAAGATGAGCGCGGAGAAGATCCGCCTGCTTCGGGCCTACGGCGCCGAAGTCGTCGTGACGCCGACGGCCGTCCCGCCCGAGCACCCCATGAGCTACTACAGCGTCGCCCGGCGCATCCAGCGCGAGACGCCCAACTGCTTCTATCCCAATCAGTACGAGAACCAGGCCAACCCGCTTGCCCACTACCGGACCACCGGCCCCGAGATCTGGCAGCAGACCGAGGGGAGGATCGACGTTCTCGTGGCCGGCGTGGGCACCGGCGGCACCATCTCCGGCGCCGCGAAGTTCCTCAAGGAGAAGAACCCGCGCGTCAGGGTCGTCGGCGTCGACCCGGAGGGCTCGATCCTCGCCGAGTACAAGCGCACGGGCAAGGTCGGCACCACGCTCAAGACGTACAAGGTCGAGGGCATCGGCGAGGACATCGTTCCGAAGTCGCTGTGGCCCGAGCACATCGACGAGATCGTCACGGTGAACGACCGCGAGAGCCTCCAGATGGCGCGCCGCATCGCCCGCGAGGAGGGCATCCTCGCCGGCGGAAGCACGGGCTCGGCCGTCGCGGGCCTGCTGAAGTGGCTGCGCGCGAATCCGAAGGGGCCGGAGACGACGATCGTCGTCCTGTTCCCGGACACGGGCGAGCGCTACCTCTCGAAGATCTACGACGACAACTGGATGCGCGAGAACCGGCTGCTCGAGGACGACGTCTCGCTCGAGGCGCTCCTTCGGGCCAAGGCCGGCGACGCGCCGCGCGAGCTTTTGTCCATTCGACCCGAGGACACGGTCGCCTCGGCCATCGAGACGATGAACCACAAGGGGGTCTCGCAGATCCCGGTTCTCGACGACCGCGGCCGCAACGTCGGAAGCCTCGTCGATCACCGCCTGCTGAACAAGATCCTCGAGAACCGCATGGTGCTCGACTACCCGGTCGCAAAGCACATGGACCCGCCGTTCCCGGAGATCGACGCCGACGCGGGCTTGCCCGCGGCGACCGAGCTTCTGAAGACGCACGCGGCCGTGCTCGTGCGGCGCGGGGGCAAGCTCGCGGGAATCCTCACGAAGTTCGATCTGGCGGAGTTCCTGCTCGGGACCCACGGAAAGTGACGGCCGATCTATGCCCTACCGCGGAGCCTCGTTCGTGGCGGGCGTCGCGTCGGCCTCGCGGGAAAGCGCCCGCATGCGGTCGCGCGAGAGGAACACGAGCGCGCCGAAGATGACAAGCGCAAGCGGCCAGAGGCTTCCGATGCTCAGGCGATACCCGGTGTAGTTCTCGACGATCCACCCGGTGCCCATGATCATGAAGAAGACGCCCCAGAGCATCCGCGCGCGCTCGCTTGCAAACAGGTCCTGCACGATTCCGCCGCTCATCACGATCGCCGATCTTGCATCGTCGGCGCGGGATCAAGACGGCTTTGGATGGATCGTTTGAGCCTACGGGCCTGCGATTTCCTCCAGGCCCCAGCGAACGTGGAACGATTCTGGCGCCCCGGGTCCCACGGTGACGACAAGCGTGCCCACGTACCGGGGACCCTGGCCGGGGAAGTCCGGCAGAACGGCAAAGGGCGCGCTCTCAACGGCGCCTGCGGCGAGGTCGACCTCCGCGACGACGACGCCCGTGGCCGCCTCGGCCACGAGGAATCTGAACTCCGTGACGCCCGGAGGCGGCGCGGAGCCGGCGAAGCGGGCGACGTGCGGCTGCCCGTCGGCGCTTCGAAGGAGAAACAGGTCGCCGAACCGGACCGTTCCGCGCGCAAGCAGGTGCACCTCCGCGTCGAAACCGTCGGCGTGCGGCTCAAACGACCGGACCCAATCCCAGTCGGAGTCGGGGCCCGCCAGCAC